>JANYDP010000082.1 GCA_025363535.1 Verrucomicrobiota bacterium
GTCAGCGGGACGCTTCTTTTGGGTGATGGCAAACTCCGTCAAATTTATTTTCACAGAAAATAATTCGTGTCCGTTCGGGGTGAGTGTTCTTGTGTTCGTGAGTATTCGGGGTGTGTTGGTGGGGTGATGAAGGGATGGAAAATACCCGTGCTACGGTGCGGGCGTGCCAGTTAATTCGACACATCCCGATTACGACGCCAACGTGACCGCCTGGTTGCGGGCGCGGGATGTCTTTGCCGGTGAGGATGCCGTCAAAGCTGCCGGTGAAAAGTATCTTCCCCGTCTGGATTCACAGGATGACGATGAATATCGCGCCTACAAAACCCGCGCCTCGTTTTTCAACGCCACCGCACGCACCGCCGATGGTTTCACGGGTCTGATCTTCCGTCGTGAACCGACGGTCAAACTGCCGGACAGCTCTGCCGGTGTTGGTCGTGCGCTGGCCGCGTTCGAGGATGATGCGGACATGCTGGGAACTTCCCTGTCCGCCTATACGAAAAAGGTCGCGAACGAAGTAATTGGGGTTGGTCGCGCCGGGACGCTGGTGGATTGGGACGGTGAAGGCGAGCAACGTGCCTATGTCGTCCCCTATGCTGCCGAGCAAATCATTAACTGGCGCACGGAACGATTGCATGAACGCCTCGTGCTGGCCGTAGTCGTGCTGAAAGAAGTTCCGGCGGCACTGGCAACGGCCAGGGAAACTTTATCGGGTGATCCGTTTGTGTCCGGTGAAACGGAGCAGCTTCGGGTGTTACGCCTCGTGCCAGCCAAGTCGAGCGTGCCGGATGCAAAAGAGGAATGGTTTTATCAGGTCGAAATCTGGCAGCAAAAAGCGGCCAAGACCAAACGAGGGAAGATGGAATGGGTTTTGGTGGAAACACGCATCCCGTTGCGCCTCGGAAAACCGTTGCCGTTGATTCCTTTTGTGTTTCATGGCCCACGCAATTCTTTGCCGGACGTGGACAAGCTGCCACTGGCGGACATCATCGCCGTAAACCTCGATCACTATCGTCTCAATGCGGATTACAAACACGGTCTGCACTTCACGGCGTTGCCGACAGCGTGGGTGAGTGGGTTCGACAAAACTTCCACCCTGCGGATCGGTTCAAGCACGGCCTGGGTTGCGGAAACTCCCGGCGCGACGGCTGGTTTCCTGGAGTTCAAAGGGCAAGGGTTGCTGACCTTCGAGCGGGCGATGGAGCGTGACGAACACATGATGGCCGTGCTGGGGACGCGGATGCTTGAACAGCAGAAACGTGTGGGTGAAACAGCCGCCGCCATCGAACTGCGTCAGAGCGGCGAGAACAGTGTTTTGAACACCGTGTCGCTGAGTCTGAGTGATTCCATGACGCATGTGTTGACTTGGGTCTATTGGTGGAACTCCACCGAAGCCGCGCCCGCTGACATCGGTGAAGAGTTGGTGCTGGTGACGTTGAACACGGATTTCAGCCCTTACGGAATGACGAGCCTGGAAATCACGGCGCTCGTGTCCGCATGGCAGGCGGGAGCCATCAGTCGGGAAACCATGTTCGATCTGTTCCGCAAAGGCGAAGTCCTGCCGATGGGCCGGACCAATGATGATGAAGCGGCTCTGTTGGAAAAGCAGAAATTGGAAATCGGAAAATTGAACAAGCAACAACCACCTGCGAAAGCCGCATAAAATTTTATGGCACTTAAATTGAAATACACGAGCAAGGAACAAGTCCCGACTGAACACGCCAACTTTTACGTCGAGCGCGAGGGTGCGTTCGTTCTTGATGCCGATGGCGTCGTTGAAAAATCCAAGCTCGATGAGTTCCGCACCTCCAATGTCGCGCTCTTGAAAGAGAATGGTGATTTCAAGAAACGGTTTGAAGGCATTGATCCCGATGCCGTGCGTCAACTCGCGGACGACAAGCGCAAGTTGGAGGAGGCGCAACAGGTCAAGGCCGGTGAAGTGGACAAGGTGATTGAAGCGCGATTGAAGGCAGCGCGTGCGGAGTGGGACAAGCAGCATGGCGTCGTGGTCGCTGAACGCGACACGTTGCATGGACGCCTGACGGCGATTCAGATTGATCAAGCCGTCGTCACGGAAGCGACCAAGCGCGGTCTGCGTGCGACGGCCATTCCTGACATCACCTCGCGCGCTCGCACCAATTTCAAATTGGTCGCTGGAGTTCCCCAGGCATTTGAGTCTGACGGCCAGACCGCCCGCGTGGGCAAGGATGGCGTGACGCCGATGAATTTGGCGGAGTGGGTGGACGCCCTGGTGTCCGACGCTCCGCATCTGTTTGAATCGAACGCTGGTGGCGGGGCTGCCAGCAACGCCTCCGGTGGGGGTGCTTCCGCACGGGCATCTAAAAATCCATTTCGTCGAGATTCCTGGAATCTGACGGAGCAGATGAAACTACAAAAATCCGACCCTCAACTGGCGGCGCGATTGAAGTCCGCCGCGTGAGGGTCATAACCGGAGACATAAATTATGGCCAAGACAGCCGTGGCGGACATCATCATCCCCACACAGTTTGAACAATATGCAATTGAACGCACCGCCGAACTCGCGCAGTTCGGACAATGCGGCATCGTGGAAGCCTCGCCTGAGTTTGACGTGATTGCGTCGGAAGGCGGGCGTGAAGTAAAAATGCCGTTCTGGAAAGACCTGACGGCGACGCGGCAACTGTTGAGCGACAGCGCCTCGCTGACGGTCAACAAAATCACCTCCGATCAGGACATCGCACGCATTCACAATGACGCGCAAGTCTGGTCGGTGAACCATCTCTCGAAAGTGATTTCGGGCGACGATCCGATGCAGGCGATTGTGGATCTGGTCGGCGAGTATTGGGCGCGCACGGATGAAGGACTCATTGTGTCGAGCCTCAAGGGGATGTTCGCGGCGGGTTCAATGTCGGGCAACTTGTTGGCGATTCATTCCGAGTCGGTGGCAGGCACGACAACCGCGACGCGGCTCAATGGCGCTACCTTCGTGGATGCCTGCGCCAAGCTCGGGGATCGCTCGGATCGCCTGACGGCCGTGGCGATGCACTCGGCCACGGAAGCGGCGTTGCGCAAGCTCGACCTTATTGACTTCATTCCCGACAGCGAAGGGAAAACGCAGTTGCGCATCTTCCAGGGTCGGCGCGTGGTGGTGGACGACAACTTGCCGACGCGCGCAGGCACGACTGACGGCACAGTTTATACCACTTACCTGTTTGGTCAGGGCGCGTTCGCGAAAGGTTCGTGCAAGCTGGACTCCGCGCCGCTCCAAGGCGGCATGGGGACTGAGGGCGTGGAACTGGCGCGCGTGCCGCTGGACAGTGACACCGTGCTGATCAACCGCCGTCGTTACATCCTCCATCCGCGTGGGGTGAAGTTCACCAGCGCGTCGGTGGCGGGTGATTCGCCGACCAATGCGGAACTGGAAACAGCGGCCAACTGGACGCGCGTTTGGGAAAACAAAAACGTCCGCATCGTCGCGGTGACGCACAACCTTTGAACAACACATTTACGATTTACGGGCCGGGCATGGTTCGTGAGCGTCTTCGTAAATCGTAACCGAAAGGAAAACATTATGGGCAAAGATAATCCTCGGAGTTTTGAGAAAATTCGCAATGGCGAACAAATCCAGATCACAACCTTCACCAATGTCGCGGCAGCCACGGCTGCGGGCGTGACGGCGGCGAAGTTTCCTCGTCGCATCATTCACCTGTCGGTGGGCGGCACGGGTTCCGTGCCATGCCTGGCCATCAGTGATGGCACGAACTGGAAGCAGGTCGCCATTGGGGCGAACGCAATATGAACGGATTGTTTCCCATCATCCGGCGCTTGCGGCGTCCGCTCATCGTGGACGCCGCTCCGGCGGTCGTGGTGGACCATGTCGAACCGGCTCTGCCGGTTGCAGCATTGCCCATGATGGAACCGTTGGAACCGCCGAAGTCGAGTGATGCTAAAGCTTCTCCCAAGCGCAAGGCGCAGTAGGCCGATGATCCCGGCGCAACGCCGCGCGTGGCTGGCGACCTGGCTGCAAGCGCGACGACGCTCGCGCGGCGGGTCGGCATCGTTTGTGACGTTGCTCACCGGCTTGGCCGCGTATTGGAAGCTGGATGAGGCGGCCAACTCGGTGCGTGCTGATTCTTCGATGAATGGGGTGGATTTGTATGAGTTTGGCCCGTGGACATCAGGCACCCCGACGGTATATCAGCGGACGGGTATGATCGGCAACGCGGTGTTATTTGATGAGGCAACTTCGTGGTGCCTGGTAAGCAACACCATGCCCAGTTTTACCGCCGGAGATTTTTCCGTTTCGTTCTGGTTCCTCTTGACTCCGGGGTCGTATGACGGTCAGGCCGTGGTGAGCGTTGGCGCCACAATGTTTATTGGGTTGCGCGCCTATGATGATGCGTTGAACTTCGGGCTTACAACCAACAACGGGGCGGGCGGCTCGGTAGTCCAAACGCCGGATTATTCGGTGTGGGAGGGCGACTGGACGCATGGGGTCGCCGTCAAGAGCAGCGATACGATCAAGCTGTATTTGAACGGCGTGGAAAGCGCCTCCGCACCGCTCACCGGTTCGGTGGTTGCGGCTGGAGCCGGCGAATTCAATGGCACCGACTTTATTGCGGGGATCAATCCGTGGGGTTATCCCCTGCTTGGCGGGCTGGATGAACTGGGTGTTTGGCAGCGGGTGCTGTCGGCGGCGGAAGTGGTGCAACTTTACAACAATGGGGACGGGCTGGCCTACGAGTGGTTCTGAACGCTCCCGCAAACAACAGGAAAACATTATGATACTGACCATCAACATACCGGATGCGGATGCTCCGCAAATAGTGAACGGCATCTGCGCCGCCACCAACTACGACGCGGCCTCGGGCAAAATCAAAGCCGAGTGGGCAAAGGACAAGGTCGTGGCGTGGATCAAGGACACGGCCAAGCGCGGCCAGCTCATGAACAGCCGCGCCAGTATCGTGACAGCGGTGGACAACGTCAGCATCACTTGAAATGGCGCTGACGCTCATCAAGGAAGACGGCACCGGCAAGGCCGACGCGAACGCTTATGCAAACGCGGCGGATGGCGATGCGTATCACGACGGGCATCTGTATGCCTCGACGTGGACGGCGGCGTCTGCGG
>JANYDP010000083.1 GCA_025363535.1 Verrucomicrobiota bacterium
GCGTTGAGTTCATTGTGTCCAACGATGGTCGCGTCATCAGCACCAAGTTCCACTCCGCCGTCATCCATTCGCAACGCCGCTTCGCCTACGCGCAGGTGCTGGAGATTTTGCAACGCCCGCCGACTGATGATTCGATCGAACAGATGCTTCATCAGGCGCACGAGCTCGCGCAAAAAATCCGCCGCGCGCGTTTCAAGAACGGCTCGCTGGAACTGGATTTTCCCGAAATGAAAATTCGCCTGGACGAACACGGAAAAATCCTGCGCATCGAGAAAAACGAGAACGACGTGTCGCACCAGTTGATCGAGGAATACATGCTGCTCGCGAACGAAGCGGTAGCCACGCGGTTGATGAGCGAAAATCAAAAGGCGATCTACCGCGTCCACGAAGAGCCGGACGAGCGCCGCCTGAACGAATATCGCGAGGACGTACTGAGTCATCAGGTGCCCTGCGGCAACTTGAGCAAACGGCCGGAAGTTTCCAAGTTGCTGCAAAAGCTCGACAGCATTCCCATCGGCGCGGCGTTGAAGATTGGTTTTCTGCGTTCGTTGATGCGCGCCCGCTATGATGTGCAACCGCTCGGGCATTATGGTCTGGCCAAGAAGAAGTACACGCACTTCACTTCACCGATCCGACGTTACGCCGACCTCGTGGTGCATCGCGTGCTGTTTCAAAAGAGCCCCGGCGAAACGCATTCGCTCAAGCAGACGGCGGAACACATCTCCGACACGGAACGCAATTCCGCCGATGCCGAGCGCGACAGCAAGGACGTGAAGATGTATGCGTTTCTGAAAGCGCAGTTGCAATCACCCAACCCGCCGTCGTATCCCGCGCTGGTGATTGATGTGCGCAACCTGGGTTTCTTCGTGGATGTGCCGGGCTTGGCGATGAGCGGGCTGGTGCATGTCTCCAGTCTGGTGGATGACTTTTATGTGTTCGACGAATCGCGCACGCAGTTGACCGGACGACGAAACCGGCGCGTGTTCAAGCTCGGCGACCAAGTGCAGGTGCAGATCGCCAAGGTGGACAGCTTCAAGAAACAGGTGGATTTCCGGCTGGCGGTGGTCGCCCGGAGCGGGCCGACGGAACGCGGCGAACGGCGGCAACCGCTGCGCCCTGCGCCGCGTCCAGCGTCACGTCCGCCGCAAGGCTTCAAAGCCAAATCCAAACGTCCGTTGATTCCCACGTCCCCAGCGCGCTCGAAATTTTCCGGGCGTCGCAAACGCTGAACAAAATCGAGGGGGTTGCTTTTGGAGCGGGTTTGCTTAATGTCTTCCCAGCAACCAAACCAAAACCAAACCTATGAAAAATATATTTACCTCCCTCGTGATCGGCGTCGCCCTCACCCTTTCGGCCCGGGCCGCCGATGTGTCGGTCAAAATCAGCGATGTTCACATGTGCTGTGACTCGTGCGTGAAAGGTGCCGAAAAGGCCGTCGCCGAAATCAAAGGCGTGACGGCGGTGGCGAGCAAGGAAGACAAGACCGTGATCCTGACCGGTCCGGACAAGGCGGTGGTACAGAAGGCGGCGGACGCGCTCGTGGCCGCCGGTTACTTCGGCAAGAGCAGCGAGGCGGGCATCAAGATTGCGGCCACGACCGGCGCGAAAGGGCACAAGGTGGAATCGCTCAAGGTCAAGGACGTGCATCTTTGTTGTGCGAAATGCGTCAAGGCTGTCAATGCCGCGCTGGAAACCGTCCCTGGCGTGAAAGCCAACACGGCGGCCAAGGGTGTCAAAGCGTTTGAAATCACGGGCGACTTCAATGACAAGGAAGTTTTCACCGCCTTGCAGAAGGCGGGTTTGACCGGCTCGGTCGAGTGATTTTCAACCGGCTTTCAGAACGCCCCGCGCGCTCCGGCGACGGGGCGTTTTATTTTCTGCCAGGCGGACGGGAGTCCGGGTGGCAATCACTTGGTCCGCAGCAGGGTGGTGCGGGCGGCGGTCAGTTCCCGCTTTTGCGCGGCGTTGACTTTCGGATATTCCAGCTTGAGCGACTCCAGGGTCTCGACGACCGAAGCGACTACCAGCCGGGTGAACCACTTGTGATCCGCCGGCACCACAAACCAAGGCGCGCTGTCCGTGGCGGTGTGCTGAATCAAATCCTGGTACGCGTTCATGTATTCCGACCAATGCTCGCGCTCGCCCAGGTCGGCGGCGGAAAATTTCCAGTTTTTCTCCGGCTGATCCAGGCGGGCGAGAAAGCGCTTTTTCTGTTCCGCCGGCGAGACGTTCAGAAAAAATTTCCGGATGACGGTGCCGTTGCGCCCGGCGTAGCGCTCCAGCGCGGCGATGTCCTCCAGGCGTTCCCGCCAGATATTTTTCGTGACGAGCGGTGGTGGGATTTTTTCTTTGTCGAGCAGTTCACGATGCACGCGTACGACCAGCACTTCCTCGTAGTAAGAACGGTTGAAGATGCCGATGCGCCCGCGCTCCGGCATGACCTTGTGGCAGCGCCAGAGATAGCCGTGATCCAGTTCCGCGCTCGTGGGCGCTTTGAAAGAAGTGACCTCGCACCCCTGCGGATTCACGCCGGACATGACGTGTTTGATGGTGCTGTCCTTGCCCGCCGCGTCCATCGCCTGAAAAATCAGCAGCAACGACCACTCGTCCTGCGCGTACAGTTTCTCCTGCATTTCGCTGAGACGTTCGAGGCTGTGTTCCAGCAAATCGTGCGCGGCCTCCTTCGATTTGCATTTCCACGTGTCGCCCGGATCAAAATCCTTCAACTTGAAATTCTTTCCATTGGTCACGCGGTATCGCTCGGCGAAATTTTTTAGATGCAAAGTCATGATGCTGGTGTAACGCAAGCTCCGATGACTGGCAACAAAAAGGACGATGCTTCTGCGCAGTGACAGTGACAAAGAGAAATCCGATTGACTACGACTTAGAAGCATGAACCAATGAAGGAAATTTTCAGTGAAAATCAACCGCCAATTAATTCATCATTGCCTCCTTGGCGCGTTATTGCTGTCAGCGGTCAATAGTCGCGCGCAATCGGTTACCGCAGGATCGTTTCATAGCCTTTTTCTTACGCGTGACGGCAATCTTTGGGCGACGGGCAAATATGGCCAAGCATATGTCAACGCTTATGATCCCACGAATCAACAGATTGTAGCCAGCAACGTAGTGGCAGTTTCCGAAAGAGATGCACACGGTCTGTTTCTCAAAGACGACGGCAGTCTATGGGGTGTTGGCGACAATTTTTCGGGACAGTTGGGCGACGGCACTCGTACTATCCAGCCTCCCTTTGGGAAAATTCTGCCTGAGCAGATTTTGGATGGCGATGTTATTGCCATTGCTGCTGGCGGCATGCATAGCTTGTTTCTTAAAAAAGACGGCAGCCTCTGGGCGATGGGCAACAACTCTTTTGGCCAGTTAGGTGACAATAGTTATAAAAGCACTAACCGCCCCAAGCAAATCATCGCCAACGATGTCATTGCGATAGCTGCGGGAGAAAGACACAGTTTGTTTATCAAGCGCAACGGCAGCCTGTGGGCGATGGGTGACAACTCTTTTTGCCAGCTTGGGGACGGCACTGCGAATTGGAAGATCAACCGTCCCGAGCGAATTGTAGAAAGTGGTGTCACTGCAATTGCCGCCGGATTCAATCACAGTCTGTTTCTCAAGAGTGACGGCAGCCTTTGGGCCACGGGCTATAACGGTTATGGCCAATTGGGCGATGGCACCCGGAATATAAAAGCCAGCCGTCCTGTGCAAGTTGTAGCCGGCAATGTCCTAGCGATTGCCGCTGGAAGAGATCACAGCCTGTTTCTGAAAAGGGATGGCAGTCTGTGGGCCATGGGCCGGAACTTTGCAGGCGAACTGGGTGACGGCACTTACAACTCGACCAACCGTCCTGAGCAGATTGTTGCCATCGGAGTCACAGCGATTGCCGCAGGAGCGGGCTTCAGCCTTTTTTTCAAAGACGATGGCAGTCTGTGGTTCATGGGTTACACAGGTTTTGGAAACGATGGCAATGGTAATTATAATAGCATCAAAAGTCCCAAGGAGATTATCGCCGGTTATGGCGTGTATAATCCCCCGCCTTTGAAAAATGACTTAACCACCAACTCTAACAACCTCACTACGACCC
>JANYDP010000098.1 GCA_025363535.1 Verrucomicrobiota bacterium
GGCTTCGGCTACTCGTCCGCCACGCCGCCCGCGCTGAAATGGTTTCCGCCGGCGAAGACGGGCTTGATCGCCGGGCTTGTCGTCGCGGGCTTCGGTCTCGCGCCGGTTTATCTCGCGCCGCTCACGGAGCAGCTCGTCAAGAACGGCGTGCTGCACGCGATGACGGTTTACAGCGTCCTGTTCACCATCGTCGTGCTCGGTCTGGCGCAACTGCTGCAAAATCCTCCGCCGGGTTTCGTCGCCCGCGCTCCGGCGGCGGCCAACGCGCCGGTTAAACCCGCCGTGGCCAACGTCGGCCCGACGGAAATCCTGCGCCAGCCCGCGTTCTGGGTTTTGTGGGCGATCTATTTCATCGGCTCCGGCGCGGGCCTGATGGTCATCAGCAGCGTGAGCGGCATGGCGAAGAAAACGATGGGCGCGCAAGCCTTCATCGCTGTGGCGGTCATGGCCGTCGGCAACGCCGCCGGTCGCATCGTGGCGGGATTGCTCTCGGACAAGATCGGCCGCCGCTGGACGTTGATGCTCGTGCTGCTCATTCAAGCCGCGTTGATGTTCATCGCCATTCCGGTGACGGCGTCCACCGACGGCGCGAAGTTCATCATCGTGCTGGTCGCGACGTTGATCGGTTTCAACTACGGCGCGAACCTCTCGCTGTTCCCGTCGTTCACCAAGGATTTGTGGGGGCTGAAAAATTTCGGCATGAACTACGGCGTGCTGTTCACGGCGTGGGGCGTGGGCGGATTCGTGTTGAGCCGGTTGTCACAGATGCTCGCGGCGCAGAGCAACGGCAGCTACCAATCGTCCTTCATCACCGCTGGCGTGTTGCTGCTGCTCGGCGCGGCGCTCACCTTTTTGATCAGGACGCCGTCACCAACCCGCGCCGGGTGAACCGCGTGAAAAGGTGAAGCGAACTTGGCGGCTAAGATTCCGAAAATTTGCAGCCGATCTGGGTGTTAGACCACGTCATACTAATCCCACCACCAATCTAGGAACGGCTGAGGCGCTAGTAGCGTAAAAATCAAAGCGACAAAAAATAAAAACCCACACGATAGGAAATATACAATGCGATGCCTCCAACGTGGCACAAGCAAACAAGTAACGATTGCAATCGGAACGAGGATAAATGTAGCAACACTGTAGGCTAGGAACCAAGATTCCGTAATGTTTGTATGAATAAGCAGCAATAGTGGGAATCCGCGATTCCCGGTGAAGGACTTCGGCCAACCTCCAAGGCTTCGGTGCATGTGCAAGGCGAGCGAGTAAAATAAAGCCAAGAACAAAAATCCGGGTGCAGCGGAAACAGCGAGACCTGTGCGTGAGGTTCTCATAGTGGTCTAACAGTAAGTAGGCACCTTGGTTTGCAGCCTATTTAGTTTCATGGCGCGACTCTATTCTGGGCGGAAGTGGCTGTGCAACATTTTAAGTTTGTCAATTTTCCATGGAACACGTCCCAACAAAGGCGGTAAACGGAGTGTGATCAAATCCGGGAGAGGCTAACTCGGGGTTCGGTAGCTGCGGAGCAGCGGCAGACAGTAGCCCACGGCGCGAGCCGTGGGTAGCGTGGCCGCAGGACAAGCCCCGGAGGGGCGAAAGAGGAAGCCTCGAAACAGCGGTGCTTTCTGCCGCACCTCCGGTGCTGTCGGACAGGCGAAGGTGTTCCCGCCCTCACCCGCTTTTGGAGCAAATTAAATAAAAGTGTGGCCGGAATTTGAAAGCAGCCTGGTGATGCCGCGAGGTTTTGGACTGCGCCAGTCCTCTGGCGCTTTGGCCACGCCCGCCCCGCGCTGCCAAAGCGCCAGAGGGCTGCCGCACTCCAAGACGCTACGCGCCGATCGAACACGCACGGCATTCAGGTTGGCCACAGTTTTAATTAAACCGCTCTAATCACACCCCGGCAAACGCTGCGGACAGAAACTGGGTTGACGAATTCATCCGCAATCGCAACTCTGAAGGCATTACTTTATGAAAATCCAACACCACCTGCTGTTGCTCGGCCTCGCCGCGCTGACGTTGACCCAAACTTCATCGGCGCAAACCAACGCCACCACCTCCACCAACGTGCCCGCGCCGCACGTCAACACCGCCATCGTTCCCGTGCCGCGCACCGGCAGCATCACCAATCGCCAGGCCCAGGTGTTGCAGCGCGCCAAGGACGCGCCCGGCGATTACGACATCGAATTCATCGGCGACTCCATCACGCAGGGCTGGGAAAATCCGGGCAAGAATGTCTGGCAGGAATTTTACGGCCAACGCAAGGTCATCAACTTCGGCGTCAGCGGCGATCGCACCCAGCACGTGCTCTGGCGTTTTGAAAACGGACAACTGGAAGGCATCAAGGCCAAAGCGGCCGTGGTGATGATCGGCACCAACAACTCCAACAAGGAGGACAACACGGAGGATGACATCCTGGCGGGTGTCACCGCCATTGTGCAGCAAATTCGCCAGCGCCAGCCGGACACAAAAATTCTGCTGCTCGCGATTTTTCCGCGCGGCAAAACCTTCAGCACCCAGCGCGGAAAAATTTTGCAGGTCAACGAAGCGCTCGCCCGCCTCGATGACGGCAAACATATTTTCTTCCTCGACCTCGGCCCGCAGTTCATCGAGAACGACGGCAGCATTGCGCCCGGCATGATGCGCGACGCGCTGCATCCCGGTGAAGCCGGCTACAAGGTCTGGGCCAGCGCGATGGAGCCGAAGTTGAAGGAACTGCTCGGCGGGAAATAAATCGTTTTCAAATCAAAAACACCAAACGTCGCCAGGCGTTTGGTGTTTTTTATGGCGGCAGGATGCCGCCATCACTGGCACGCTGGAAGCGTGCCGCTACCAGTAGTGGCAGCCATCCCTGGCTGCCAGTCAGGCGGCTTCCAGCCGCCGGTTCAAGAAATTCATTTGTGCAGCGTGACGCGCACCGCGTCGTGCAGCGCGGAAACCATCTTCTTCACCTGCGTGCGCGTCGTGCAATACGGCGGCAGCAACGCAATCACATCGCCAACCGGACGCGTCAGCACGCCGCGCTTGGCCATCGCCTCACAGACTCGGATGCCGGCGCGCTCGTGCAATTCAAACGGCTCGCGCGTCCGCCAGTCGCGGACAAGTTCGATGCCGGCGACGCAGCCGACCTGACGAATGTCGCCGACCTGCGGCAGCGACCACAGCGATTTCAATTCGTCCCGCAGATGGGTTTGCAGTTCCGCCCGCTGGCGAAGGCTTTGCGCGCTGTTCAAAATTTCCAGACTAGCAAGCGCCGCGCTCGCGCCGAGTTGATTGCCGGTGAAGCTGTGACCGTGGAAAAACGTTTTGAACTCGTGATACTCGCCGAGGAAGGCGGCGAAAACTTTCTGCGTCGTCAGCGTCGCCGCCATGGGCAGGTAGCCGCCGGTCAAACCCTTGGCCAGGCAGAGAAAGTCGGGTTGAACGTTTTCCTCGTGGCAGGCGAACAAGGACAATTTTGAATTTTGAATTTTGAATTTTGAATTTGCCCGCCCAAACCCCGTCATCACCTCGTCTGCGATCAACAGCGCGTCGTGGTCGCGCGCGAGGTTCGTCACTTGTTTCAGCCAGCCGTCCGGCTGCGGAATCATGCCCGCCGCGCCTTGCATCAGCGGTTCAAAGACAAACGCGGCGTAGGGGTTTCCGTTTTTCTTTTGCGCGGAGAATTTTTTTTCCACCTGGCCGACACATTCCCAATGGCACTTCCGATATTCCCGTGCGTCGGCGCGTTCCGGTTTCGCGCGGTTAAACGGACAGCGGTAGCAGTAAGGCGACATCACCTTGTCCGTCTTGAACAGCAGGCCCGCGTACGCCTTGTGAAACAGATCAATATGCCCCAGTGAAACCGCGCCCGCCGTGTCACCGTGATACGCGCCGTCGAGCGAGAGGAAACGCGGTTTTGTCTTCGCCCCGCGCGTGCGAACGGTGAACTGGTAGGCGAGCTTGAGCGCGACTTCCAGCGCGGTCGAGCCGTCGTCGCTGAAAAACACTTTTCTCAACCTGTCGGAGGGACGAGTTACACGAGTCCCTAATTTCACCTCGGCAGGAATGGGACTCGTGTAACTCGTCCCTCCGAATTCGGCGACGCTTACCAATTGTTCTGCCAACAAACTCGCCGGTTCGTTTGCGAATCCGAGCGCGGAACTGTGGGAGATTTTTTTTAACTGCCGGGTAATGGCGGCGTTGATCCGGGGATGCTGGTGGCCATGAAGGTTGGTCCAGATGGAGGAATTGGCGTCGAGATACTCTTTGCCGTGAACGTCGCGCAATACTGCGCCCTTGCCGGACGTGATGACAATCGGCTCGCGCTTCAGCCAGTCGCGCATCTGGGTGAACGGATGCCAGACGTGGGCGTGATCGAGTTGGGCGAGCGGCTGCATTTTTGATTTACGATTTATCATTTACGATTTGGGACAAGGCCGAACCAAGTGCTCCAATATCCTCGGTCGAGTGAGCCGCCGTCACCGTAATCCGCAAACGGGCCGAACTGCGTGCAACCGTCGGGAAGCGGATGGCAGGAACGAAAATGCCGCATTCACGAAGTTGCGCGGCGGCGGAAACGGCTTCCTTTTCGTCGCCGATGA
>JANYDP010000177.1 GCA_025363535.1 Verrucomicrobiota bacterium
CCGCACTGGGCGGACTCGTCCCGTTGTTCAACATCCAGCTCGGCGAAATCATCTTCGGCGGCGTTGGCGCGGGACTTTACGGAATGCTCGTCTTCGTCATCCTGGCCGTGTTCATCGCCGGCTTGATGGTCGGACGCACGCCGGAATATCTCGGCAAAAAGATCGGCGCGTTCGACGTGAAGATGGCGATGCTTTCGCTGCTCGTGCTGTGCCTTTCGATTCTCGTCTTCTCCGCCTGGGCAGCGGTGAGTCCGTGGGGATTGGCTGGCCTTAACAACACCGGTCCGCACGGCCTCAGCGAAATTCTCTACGCCTACAGTTCCGCCACGGGCAACAACGGCAGCGCCTTCGCTGGCCTCACCGCCAACACGCCTTGGTATAACACCACGCTCGGCATCGCCATGCTCATCGGACGTTTTCTGATGATCGTCCCGATCATGGCGCTGGCTGGCTGGCTCGCGCAAAAGAAACTCGTGCCTGCGAGTGCCGGAACATTCCCCGTGTCCGGCGGCACGTTTGTAATCTTGTTGCTCGGCACGGTGCTGCTCGTCGGCGCGTTGAACTTCCTGCCCGTGCTCGCGCTTGGGCCGATTGTTGAACACTTCCTGACCTTGCAGGGCAAATTGTTTTAACTCCGGGAAATATATGACGCACAAAGCTCCCTCACTTTTCGATTGGAAAATCGCCGGGCCGGCCATCGGCGACGCCTTCAAAAAGCTCGACCCGCGCCTGATGGTCAAAAACCCCGTCATGTTTGTTACGCTAGTCGGCGCGGTGCTGACCACCGTCGGCATCTTCACCGCAACGGCGGATCGCGGCTTCATCGCGCAACTCGCCGTCTGGCTCTGGTTCACCGTGCTCTTCGCCAACTTCGCTGAAGCCGTCGCGGAAGGTCGCGGCAAAGCGCAGGCCCAGGCGCTGCGCGGCACTCGTGTCAACACCATTGCCCGGCGCGTCGGCAAGAACGGACAGATCGAAGAAGTCAGCGCGAACGATCTCCGCAAAGGCGATGTCGTCGTCGTGCGCGCGGGAGAGGCGATTCCCGCCGACGGCGATGTGATCGAAGGCGCGGCCACCGTTGACGAATCCGCCATCACCGGCGAATCCGCCCCCGTCATCCGCGAAAGCGGCGGCGACCGCAGCGCCGTCACCGGTGGCACACGCGTACTGTCCGACGAAATCAAGATCCGCATTTCGATCAATCCCGGCGAAGGTTTCCTAGATCGGATGATCTCGCTTGTCGAAGGCGCGTCCCGCCAGAAAACTCCGAACGAAATTGCGCTCACGATTTTGCTCTCCGCGCTGACGCTTATTTTCCTCCTCGTCTGCGTAACGCTGAAACCGTTCGGGATTTATTCCGCCACGGTCTTCTCCGTGCCGGTGTTGATTGCGCTGCTCGTCTGTTTGATTCCGACCACGATTGGCGGACTCCTGAGCGCCATCGGCATCGCGGGCATGGATCGCTTGTTGCAACACAACGTCCTCGCGATGAGCGGTCGCGCGGTCGAAGCTTCCGGCGACGTGGACGTGCTGCTGCTCGACAAGACCGGCACGATCACGCTCGGCAATCGTCAGGCGACGGATTTCATTCCCGCGCCGGGTATCAAAGCCGAACGTCTCGCCGACGCCGCACAACTTTCTTCGCTCGCCGACGAAACGCCCGAAGGCCGGAGCATCGCCGTGTTGGCCAAGGAAAAATTCGGATTGCGCGGACGCAACGTATCGCAATCACAAGCGGTGTTCGTTCCCTTCACCGCGCAAACCCGGATGAGCGGCGTGGATTTCGCCGCCGCTGACGGCCAGGCTGCTCGCTGCATACGCAAAGGCGCGGCACAGGCGGTGCGCGTTCACGTTGACCGGCTTGGCGGCCAGTTCGCGCAAGCTGTGACCGATGCGGTGGACACCGTTTCACGCTCCGGCGGCACTCCGCTCGTCGTCGCCGACGGCAAGGAAGTTCTCGGCGTCATTCATCTCAAAGACATTGTGAAGGGCGGCATCAAGGAACGTTTCGCGCAACTTCGCAAAATGGGCATCCGCACTGTGATGATCACCGGCGACAACAAGCTCACCGCCGCCGCCATCGCCGCCGAAGCTGGCGTGGACGACTTTCTCGCTGAGGCCAAGCCCGAGGACAAACTCGCGCTCATCCGCAAAGAACAAGCTGGCGGTCGCATGGTCGCGATGATCGGCGACGGCACAAACGACGCGCCCGCATTGGCCCAGGCTGATGTCGGCGTCGCGATGAATACAGGCACGCAAGCCGCCAAGGAGGCCGGCAACATGGTGGACCTCGACTCGAATCCAACGAAGCTCATTGAGATCATCGAAATCGGAAAGCAACTGCTCATCACGCGCGGTTCGCTGACGACGTTCAGCATTGCCAACGATG
>JANYDP010000183.1 GCA_025363535.1 Verrucomicrobiota bacterium
GCACAGAATCATTGAACCATCATCCGACCAAGTGCCGCGCGGTTGATGATGGGTTCCGAATTCGCGCATATCTGTCACGGGATCAGACTGCACGGTATAACGATCTCGGAATTCCACCGGCACACCCAAGGCGTCACCCACAAACGAACCCCATAATCCGCCCAAAATGCGCTCTTGCTGAGAGATGTTTATCGCTGTGCTCATTTGCGCGTGTTGATGAAGAACAGTCCCGCGTAAACCTTGGGATCAATCAAGATCCCGGTTTTCGCCTTCTCATCCAGCCACGATACGATTTCAGCCAGCGGAACTTCGTGGACCATGATGTCTTCATGCGCCACACCACCGCCTTGGCCAACGCGCCGTAGTTCCGTGGCGTAAAACAGCGTCACACATTCTGAAGTGATGCCACTGCAAGCTGGACCAGTGGTCAGCGCTTTGACCTGGCCGGCCTCGTAACCAGTTTCTTCCAACAGTTCGCGCCTGGCGGCTTCCGCATGAGATTCATCACTGCTGCCCGGTTCGTCGCCGATGATGCCGGCGGGCAATTCAATCGTCCGGGCGTGGACGGGAATCCGATATTGCTCCACCAGCAGAATTTTTTGCTCGGCAGTCACAGCCAAGATGATGGCCGCTCCGGTGGCGTTGACCCGGTCAACATATTCCCAATGGCCTTCTTTGATGAGAGCCAGAAACTTGCTGGTGTGGAGCGTGGTTTTATTTAATTGATTCATTTGGTGTTCAAAATATCGGCGCTTTGGACAATGGCGATTCCGACACGATTCATTTCGGCGATCGCGTTTTTCACGTCGCTAGGTTGAAGATTAACTCCGCGACTGGCGTCCTCGATGAAGTGCGTTTTGAAGCTGAATTTGACGGCATCCAGTGCAGTAAACTTCACGCAGTAATCCGTCGCCAAGCCGCACACGAAAACATCGGTGACGCCATTCTCCTTGAGCCATTCGCCCAACCCCGTGGTTTTACGATGGCCGTTGTCGTAGAGGCCGCTGTAACTATCGATGCCCACGTCGGTGCCCTTGGGAAAGATTTTGATGATGCGCTCCCGTTGCAACCCCTGTGCCAGTTCAGCACCCATCGTTTCCTGCACGCAGTGCACCGGCCAGAGCGTTTGCGGCAGACCATTTAGTTCGATCTGCTCGAAAACATTTTTACCGGCATGGCTCGCAGCGAAACTGCCGTGATTGGCTGGATGCCAGTCTTGCGTGGCGACGACGATGGGGAACAAGGGCTGGAGTTTGTTGGCGATGGGAATGACCTTGTCGCCATCCGGCACAGCCAGCGCTCCGCCGGGCAGGAAGTCGTTTTGAATATCTACCAGGATCAGTGCTTTCATAATTTTATTGAATCAGTTTGCGTTGGCGAAGGAGCGTCACGATCTTACGAGCCCACACGCGGTCCGCGTCCTTCAATTCGTCTGTCAATTGGCTATAGCCCACCCACGAGGCTTCCCATTTTTCACGAGCCGTCGAGGTGACATCTTCCGCCACGGCCTGTGACCAGTGCATCCATTGCTCATGCTCGATTTCGGCGAGAGCCTCCACCAGATCAATAGCCGGATTGAGTTGCGGTTCGCTCATGGGAATCCTTATTCAGTCGGGAACTCGATGAATTGTGGTGGAACAAGGTTTACAAGCCAGACACCGTTGGTCGAGCAGCGGAATAAATGTCCGGCTCGATGCATTTCTCCGGCGCGAATGGTCAGCAACGCGGGCTTGCCATGCCGACTGCCGACTTGAACGGTGACCTTGGTTTCAGCCGATAGATGCACGTCGTGCCGATCCATCTTTTGCAAGCCATCCTTGCGGATACCGTCGAGAAAGCGCGTCGCTGTGCCGTGATACAAAATCTCCGGCGGCGTCTGTGGTGGATATTGCAAATCCACTTCCACCGAATGCCCCTGGTTCGCGCGGATCAGCAAGCCATCGTCGCTGAACGCAAAGCGTTTCTTGTCGCTCGTGGCGACGACGTGTTTTAGTTGATCGAGAGTCAGTGCCACACCGTGACGATTCACCGCGTCGAGTAGTTCGGTCACGCCAATCCATCCCGCTTCGCCGAGCTTCAAGCCGACGCGCTCGGGTTCATGCCGCAGCACCAGACTCAAAAACTTGCTAGCGTGTTTGGTTTCTTTCTCATTCATAAAATGTCTTTCAGGGTTTTGCCAGGATGAGAGTGACGTCATCTGGCAGTCTACCCGAAGCAAGACAAGCGTTTGCCGATTGACGCCGAAGCGCGGAAGCAAAACCGCACGTTACCGACTCCGAAAGTTTTGGAGCTTTTGAAGGCCAGCCATGCCGGTTTGTTCAATCTCTCCGAAGTTGTCGGCAAGTGGGTTTGGATTGCGTTCCGCGAGACGCCCGCGCCGGAGTTGCGGCAGATTTTGGCGCAGCTTGGTTTTCACTGGAATCGTGAGCGGCAGGCGTGGCAGCACCCTTGCGGAGCGTTCCGCTTGCGCGGCTACCAAGACCCGCACGAAAAATATGCCAGCTACTTTCCCGCCGATTCACGCGCCGCTTGATTCACACCATGAAAAGGAACAAACGCCGCTTGCCGTTGCCGCAGCATGAGTTCGGTTTCACGCCGGACACATTCAATTTGTTTGCCGAGGTTTCGCTGGACGGTGAGCGCATCACCCGTGAGCAGGCCGAGGCCGCACAGCGACGCCGCGAGGCGGAGGCAGGACAGGCCGCGTTTTTCCACCACAAGGAATTTTGCCATGACTGATTTACACAAGACCATCCGCCGCCGTTCGCGGCAGCAGTTCGCGCATTATCACAAGCGCATCGTCGTTTCACTTGAGCCGGGCGACGTTATCGGGATGCGGCTGGAGCGCACCCGCACCACCTACCGCGCACCGCTCGCCAGCGTGTTCCGCACGTTGGCCGACTGGCACGCCCGCGCCGAAGTCCGCGCCAAGAAGGAAGCCCGCAAACTTAAACGCCAATCACCCGCACCATGAACACACCACAACACGAATCGCCTTTTGGCGAGGTCATTTTCAGTTACACGCGGGCGCAAGCCATCGCCGACGGATTCCAAGTTGAAGTCACCAAGACCGCGCAGGAAGCGGGCATCAAGTTTCCCGTTTTCATCACGCGCACGGTTTTTGATTCATTCGTCGCCGTGCCGGAAGGCGTGAGCGGGCAGGACGAAGCCGGACGGCTTTGGGATGTTGTCTGGATGCTCCGTTTTGCCATTCGCAAAGCGCAGCACGGACAATCACGCTTGCCGTTCGCGCTCTACGTTCGCAACGACAACCACAAGCCGCGCCTGATAAAGTTGATCGCCACTTGCGGCGCACTCGACATTGACGACGCGCAGCCCGCCATCACCGTGATGATGCCGGACGAAGATTGACCCGCAGACCATCACGCGCCCGACGCCACCGCGCCGGGCGCGAATTTTTTTG
>JANYDP010000193.1 GCA_025363535.1 Verrucomicrobiota bacterium
CACGCAGCGGTTCACGCCTTTCACTTCGTTGATGATGCGGCTCGCGAGTTTCTCCAGCAGGTCGTAGGGCAGCTTCACCCAGTCGGCGGTCATGCCGTCCTGCGATTCCACGGCGCGGATGGCGATGGTGTAATCGTAAGTCCGTTCGTCGCCCATCACGCCGACGCTGCGCACGGGCAGCAACACGGCAAAGCTCTGCCAGATCTTGTAGTAAAGTCCGCTGGCTTTCATCTCCTCCACGACGATGGCGTCGGCGTTCCGCAAAATTTCGCAGCGCGCCGGCGTGACTTCGCCGAGGATGCGCACCGCGAGGCCCGGTCCGGGGAACGGTTGTCGCCAGACGATTTCCTTGGGCACGCCGAGTTCTTCGCCGAGCAAACGCACTTCGTCCTTGAACAAATTCTTCAGCGGCTCGACGAGCTTGAACTTCATGTTCTTCGGCAGCCCGCCGACGTTGTGATGCGATTTGATGAGTGCGGCGGGATTGCCGGCAATCGGCACGGACTCGATGATGTCGGGATAGAGCGTGCCTTGCGCGAGAAATTTCGCCTTGCCCGCGCGCTTGGTCGCCGCCTGAAAAACTTCAATGAATGCCTTGCCGATAATTTTGCGTTTCTTTTCGGGATCGGTCACGCCCTTGAGCTTGCCGAGAAATAATTTCGTGGCGTTCTCGTATTGCAACTTCACTTTGAAATTGCGGCCAAAAACTTCCTGCACCACTTCCGCTTCCTTGGCGCGGAGCAAACCGTTGTTCACGAAAATACAAGTGAGCTGATTACCAATCGCCTTGTGCAGCAACGCCGCCGCGACGCTCGAATCCACGCCGCCGCTCAAGCCGAGCACGACGTGTTCCTTGCCGACTTGCGCGCGGATTTCCTCGACGGCCTGCTCGACGTAATTGCGCATCGTCCACGATTTGCCGCAACCGCAGACGCCGTGGACGAAATTGAAAATGATTTCCTTGCCGCGCGGCGTGTGGGCGACTTCCGGGTGGAATTGCAGGCCGAAGAATTTCCGCGCGCGGTTTTCGATGGCGGCGTATTCGGAATTTTCCGTGACGGCCACTGGTTTGAAACCGTCGGGCAACTTCGTGAGTTTGTCGCCGTGGGAATTCCAGACCTGCAGGCTGGCGGGCAGTTTCGCGAAGAGCGCGCAGGATTTGTCCCTGATGGTCAGCGTGCCCTTGCCGTATTCGCGCTTGAGACCTTTCTCGACTTTGCCGCCGTTGAATTGCGCGAGCAGTTGCACGCCGAAGCAGATGCCCAACACCGGCACGCCGAGGGAGAAAATATTTTTGTCCGGCAGCGGCGCGTCCTTGGCATAAACGCTCGACGGGCCGCCGGAAAGGATGATGCCTTTCGGTTTGAGCGCGGCGATTTCCACCGCCGACGTGTTGAAGGGCAGGATGGTGGAATAGACGCTGCACTCGCGGATGCGGCGGGCGATGACCTGGGTGTATTGCGACCCGAAATCCAAAATGACAATTTGCTCAATCATGATTCAAAAAGAAGGGGACGTTTTGCCTTCACCGACAGGTTTTGGCGAGTAAAAACGGATTAAATTTGCGGCCCATCATTGTTCCCTGACCTCCCACGCCGCCCGCAAGCCGTCGCCCAGAAAGTTCAGCGCCAGCAGCGTCGTCACCATTACCCCGGCGGGAAACAGGATCAGCCACCAGTAGATGCGGATGGGATTGATCTGGTCCACGCCTTCCGCAATGAGCGAACCCCAGCTCGCCATCGGCGGCTGAATGCCGAGGCCGAGAAAGCTCAGGAACGATTCATACAGGATGATCGCCGGCACCGTGAGCGTGAGATAAACAATCACCACGCCCAACACGTTCGGAATGATGTGCCGCCGCAAAATCCACAGCGGCCCCGCCCCCAGCGCGCGGCTCGCTTCCACGAACGGCCGCGTGCGCAACGACAGCACCTGTCCGCGCACGATGCGCGCCATCGTCAGCCACGACACCGAACCGAGCGCGGCGAACATTACGAAAAGCCGCGCCGCCTTCCCCGCTCCTGCAAAACCCACGGTGCCCAGCCAGTGTTTCAAAACCGGCTCCAGCGTGCTCATCAAAACTATTGCGAGGATCACGGAAGGCATCGAGTAGAGGATGTCCACAAAGCGCATCATCGCTCCGTCCAATCGTCCGCCCTGGTAGCCCGCCACCGCGCCCCACAACACGCCGATCACCAGACTCACCCCTGCGCCCACCAATCCCACCAGCAGCGAAACCTGCGCGCCGCAGCAAAGCCGCACCAGCAGATCGCGGCCGTGGATGTCCGTGCCGAGCCAGTGTTGCGCGGTCGGCGGTTGAAATTGCGCGTCGGAAAGCTGGTCGGGACGATAGCGCGAAACGAGTGGTTGAATCAGGACGAAGGCAATCACCGC
>JANYDP010000206.1 GCA_025363535.1 Verrucomicrobiota bacterium
CCAACACGCTCAGTTCCACCGGTCTCGACCTGGACCAGCTCCATTTCGCCAATTTCATCAACGCCATTCGCAATGGTACCCCGGTCAACTGCCCCGCTGAGGAAGGCCACACGAGCGTGGCGCTGCTGCACCTCGGCAACATCTCCTGGCGTGTGGGCCGCGATCTGCATTGCAACCAGGCCAATGGCCACATCTTGAAGGACAGCGACGCCATGAAATTATGGCGGCGCAAATACGAGCCGGGCTGGGAGCCGAAAGTTTGAGCCGCCACGAAATTTGGTTAAACCGGCTTCCACTCGCGCCGGGCAACTGCTAAAAATTTCGCGTGCAAGACTTGATCGCCAAAGCCGCGACGCTCCTCGAAGCGTTGCCTTACATTCAAAAATTCAGCGGTGAGACGTTCGTCGTGAAATACGGTGGCTCCTTCATGGACTCGCCCGATCCCGCCGTGCGCAACGGCGTGGCGCGTGACATCGTCTTTCTTGAAGCCGTCGAGATCAACCCCGTCGTCGTCCACGGCGGCGGCAAAGCCATCACGCGCGCGATGGAGCAGGCCGGCCTCGCCGCGAACTTCATCCAGGGCCAGCGCGTCACGGATGAGGCCACGGTGAAAATTGTGGACGGCGTTTTGTCGCGCGAGATCAATCCCGAAATCGTCAAAACCATCGAAAGCCTAGGCGGCAAGGCGCGCGGGTTTTCCGGTGCGGATATTTTCAAATGCCGCAAACTGCTGCTCGACGACAAGGAAAAACCGGGCGCGAAAATTGACATCGGATTCGTCGGCGAAGTGACGGAGGTGAACACCGAGCCGCTGCGCCAGTGCATCTGGCATGGCATCACGCCGGTCATCAGCCCGGTGGCTCTGGGCGACGATGGAAAAATTTACAACTGCAACGCCGACGTCGCCGCCGCGCAAGTCGCTATCGCGCTCAAGGCAAAACGGCTCGTCTTCATGTCGGACGTGCCTGGCTTGATGCGCGATTTCAAAGACCCGGCCACGCTGATCACGCATTTGCAAATCAGCGAAGTTCCCGCACTCAAGGCCGCCGGCATCGTGGACAAAGGCATGATTCCCAAAGTGGACAGCGCCGTGGCTGCGATCAAATCCGGCGTGGAAAAAGTCTCGCTCGTGGATGGCCGGGTCCCGCATTCGGTGTTGGTGGAAATTTTCACGGATGCCGGGGTAGGCACGGAGGTTGTCTTGTGATCACCAACCACGTACCAACGTCTCGGCAGAGCGCCACCGACTTGCTTCGTGGCATAGTCCTGCGCTCTGCCGAGACGCCGCTACGAAGAGGGTTGCTTCAAACCTTGGTGGTTTTGTTCTCCCTTTTCAGTGTCGCGGTTCGTGGAATTGAAAATCCGACGACAACCAATTTCACCGCCGCGTCGCCGCAATCCGGGCACACAACCCCCCCCGTCTGGCGCGGTGTGCATCTGTGGCTGGATCGGGATTCCGAGGCGATCAATTTGATCCAAGCTTTGCCGAAGCT
Organism: Verrucomicrobiota bacterium; assembly: GCA_025363535.1. Classification (GTDB taxonomy): domain Bacteria; phylum Verrucomicrobiota; class Verrucomicrobiia; order Limisphaerales; family CAIQOK01; genus CAIQOK01. Next base: position 1,494 of record JANYDP010000206.1, read on the forward strand.
CGCGGCCACCGGCGTGAATGTCGTGATTGTGGAAGTGAATTACAGCTTCGAGTTTTCCGCGCACCCCGAATTGCGCAACCGCCGCTTCGTCACCCGCACCCACGCCCACGCCCTGGCCCGCGTCGCGCACGGCTGCGGCATCCGGCTGATCCCGGAATTCAACTGCCTCGGCCACCAGAGCTTTGGCCAGCGCACGGAACCGTTGCTCGCCGCGCATCCCGAGTTCAACGAAACGCCGTCGCAATCTCCGACCAACAAAAATCTTTATTGTCTGAGCTGGTGTCCGCGTGCGCCGGGGCTGCAGCCCATCATCAATTCGTTGGTGGATGAATTGGCCGAGGGTTTTGAAGCCGACGCGGTTCACGTTGGCATGGATGAGGTTTATCTGATTGGTGCAGGCGAGTGCCCGCGCTGCCACGGTACGTCGCCGGCGAAAATTTTCGCGCAGCAGGTGAACGATCTTCACCAGCACATCGTCAACGACCGCAAACTGGAAATGCTCATGTGGGCCGACCGCGTCATCGGCGTGAAGTATCAAGGCAGCTCACAATATGACAACGTCACGAATGATCTCAGCGCGTGCCTCGGCGAAATCCCAAAAGACATCGTGATGTGCGACTGGCATTACGAGGGAAAGAAAATTTATCCGTCCGTGCCGTACCTGATGGAGAAAGGTTTTCGCGTCTGGCCGGCGGGTTTTCAACCGGTCGCCGCCAGCCGCGCGTTCAGTGATTTCGCCCGCGCGCAGAAAAGCCCGTTGCTGGTGGGTTTTCTCTGCACGACGTGGAACGAGACGAAAATTGCCGAGGCTGCCGGGTGGCCCCCCATCAAGGAAATTCTCCACGACTGGAAATAATTTTCACCGCCCCGCAAACCGCAAATGTACGTTGGACTCGCAAATCGCAAATCGAATATCGTCAACCTGTGAAAGACATTGTTCCGCCACTGCCGCCGATGGTGCATAACCAGTTCGAGACCGTCCGCGAGCTGTTCACCCAGAACGTCGTGCCGACCTACGGCCGCTTTGACCTCGCGTTCAGCCAGGGTTCCGGCAGCCACATTTTTGATGTCGCGGGCAAACGCTACCTCGACTTCGGTGGCGGCATCGCCGTGAATTCGCTCGGCCACGCGCATCCGGCGGTGACCGAGGCGCTCATCGAGCAGTCCAAGAAACTCGTCCACGTCTCGAATCTTTATTACCACGAACCCCAGGGCCGGCTGGCCGAGGCGTTGGTGAAGCTGATCGCGCCGGGTAAAGTTTTTTTCTGCAACAGCGGGGCGGAGGCGAACGAAGGACTCTACAAGTTCGCGCGGAAATTCGGCCACGACGAAGGGCGGTTTGAAATCCTCACCGCGCTCAACTCTTTTCATGGTCGGACGCTGGCGGGCATTGCCGCGACCGGTCAGGACAAGGTGAAGAAAGGTTTCGAGCCGATGACGCCGGGCTTCCGGCACGTTCCCTACAACGATCTCGCCGCGATGCGGGCCGCGATCTCGCCGGCGACCGTGGCCATCCTGATCGAAGGCGTGCAGGGCGAAGGCGGTGTGACGCCGGCCTCGCCCGAATACCTGCTCGGTCTGCGGGTGTTGTGCGACGAGAAAAAACTGCTGCTGCTCATGGACGGCGTGCAGTGTGGGCATTTTCGGACCGGCCGGTTTCAAAGCTATCAGCGGATTCTGGAAGGCGTTCCCGGCGGCGAAAAGTTTCTGCCCGACGGCATCGCCATGGCCAAGTCGCTCGGCGGCGGATTTCCGATGGGCGCGTTCTGGGTGCGGTCGCCGTATGCCGACCTGCTCGGCGCGGGCACGCACGGCACAACTTACGGCGGCACGCCGCTCGGTTGCGCCGTGGCGTTGAAAATTCTCGAAGTCATCCAGCGCGAAAATCTGGCGGACAACGCCCGGCAGGTCGGGGAGTTTTTGAAGAGCGGTTTGCAACAGCTCGCCCAAAAACATCCCGGCGTGATCCACAACGTGCGCGGCCTCGGCCTGATGCTCGGCATGGAACTCGTGCCCGATCTCGCGAAGCTGCCCGGCGACCAAACCAAGCCGCAGTCGCTGCGGTTCGTGAACCAGTTGCACGCCGCCGGGCTGCTGACCATTCCCGCCGGCATGCAGGTAATCCGGCTGTTGCCCGCGCTGAATCTGCGGCCTGATGAGGCGGCGGCGGGGTTGAAAATCATCGAGTTCGCCGTGGCGAAATTGGCTGGTTAAGTTTCCCCGGCTCTGGCAGGGTGGCGGTTTCCTCAGTCATGAAAAGCTTGTTGAAAATTGAATCGTTGTCCCTGGCGGACATGCAGAAAATTATGGCCGCCACGGTCAAGATCAAGCAGTCGCGCGGCCGGCACAAGACGCAGCCGCTCGCCGGACAAACGTGGGCGCTGATGTTTTCCAAGTCGTCCACGCGCACCCGCGTGTCGTTCGAGGTTGGCATTCGCGAGCTCGGCGGCGACGTGATGTTTCTCAGCGCGAATGACATTCAGCTTGGCCGCGGCGAACCCATCAAGGACACGGCCCGCGTGCTGGGCCGGATGGTCCACGGCGCGGTCATCCGCACGTTTGCGCAGAGTGACGTGGAGGAATTCGCGCATTACTCCGGCATCCCCACGATCAACGCGCTGACGGACGACGAGCATCCGTGCCAGATTCTCGCGGACATTTTCACCTTCCAGGAAAAGCGCGGCTCGATTCGCGGCCAGACCGTGGCCTTCATCGGCGACGGTGCGTGCAACGTGGCGAACTCATGGATTTTTGCGGCGGCGAAGTTCGGCTTTGAACTGCGCATCGCTTCGCCGAAGCAGTTTCAGCCGCCGAAGGAAATTTTGAAGCGCGCGGGTGGGAATGTTTCCGTCTCCGCCGACCTCAAGGCCACGGCGAAGGGTGCCGACCTGCTTTACACCGACGTGTGGATTTCGATGGGCAAGGAAGCCGAGGCAAAAGAGCGCATCAAAATTATGACCGGCTATCAGATCAATGCTGCCCTGGTAAAACTCGCGAAGCCCGGCGCGCTCGTCATGCACTGTCTGCCCGCCTATCGCGGCAAGGAGATTGACGACGCCACCCTGGAAGCCCACGCCGATACGATCTTCGAGGAAGCGGAAAACCGGCTGCATGTGCAGAAGGCGATTTTGAACTGGGCGGTTTCTTGAATCCGATGCGCCGCAAATACGCAGGCTACATTTTTCAATTCACGCTTTCCGACCACGGTGGCCGGCACATCCACGTCTTCAAGGACGACAACGAACTCGGCGTTTACGACCGCGAGGACGGGCCGATTCGCGGTTTGGAAAAGGTGTGGAATAAAAATTTGCAAGCCGGCCTTGAAAAGTTTATCAATGAATTGCATGAACGTGGATTTTTCCATTGATGAGTTGCGCATAGAGCGCGTCTGGTATGACGCCTCGACGAAAAAACTTTTCGTGCAGGCGAAGGATTTCGTCAACGGCATCAAGTTCACTGCCATTGCGGAAAAAGATTTTGAATCCAAAAGTCCCGTGACTTCCTTTGCCATCGGGCACAAAGGCGCGACCGTGATTTGCCATCACAAAGACGGCAAGCAAACGTGGCTGCCGTCGGACATGTGGCTGCCGGATGGGTTTTCGGCGGAAAAGTGAATTGCATTTGTGACCGAAAACCGGCTGCATGTGCAGAAGGCGATTCTGAACTGGGCGGTGAGTTGAACCACGAAACACACGAAAACACTTTGACGCGAATTTCACGAATTCTCGCAAATTGATTTTTAATTAGCGCCAATTCGCGAAATTCGCGTCAACGTCTTCAATAAACCAGCACCAACACCGCCGCCTGTTTCGCCTTTTCGACAACCTCCTCAAATTTAATTTCCTTCGTGTTCGCGTCTTTTAGTTTTGCGGACACTTCGGGAACCGACTCCAGAAAGCTCAAAAGATAACTGCTCTTCACCGCGTAATTCACATTCTCCGGCAACGCGCCGCTCGCGCGCAACGCCGCGCTCATTCACTGGTAGGGACGCTTTCCACAGCGTCCGACTTTATTCAATTTGGGACGCGGTGGAACGCGTCCCTACCCACGCTGATCTGGAAATACCGCGCGTCATCCCCCGCGCCGGAGAGCGACGCGATCTCGCCCTTGGCCAGCTTGGGTGAGAATCCCTGCAACCGGTTTTTGGAAAACGGCTTTTATTGATCTACCTGCTTGTACTCGAAGGCGTATTCGGTTTTGTGAAAGACTGCCCTTCGCGCAACTGCTCTTGGGTAATCCAACTTCAGCAAACCAACGATGCGCTTAACCTCAGAGTGCGGACAAAAGACTCCGAAATCGACTGACCTGACCCATTCCCTGTCAAAGGTCAAAAAATATTCGCCGTTGCGCATGATGCAGAGGGTTGTCTTTGTAAGAAGTCTAAATTCTTGTTCGTATCGCCAGACCTCACATTTTACGAGCGCGCTTTTTTCCAGTGCCTCCAAAGCCGGGCATTCCGAACCCAGGGAGAACACAACTTCAACTCGATTTTTCTGGTATATGACTTCTCTGACTTTGAACCGCTCATTGATTTCGTCGGGAAACTCAAATCCGATTCGAATGCCTTTGTGTTTGTCCGCGTAATGAGACCAGAGGAGAATCTCGTCAATTGTTTTCCCGCTATTCGGTTTGGAGAAACAGATTGCGCGTAACTCTTCGTCTATTATTTGCCTTTTCCTTTCCAGTGGCAATTCTGTCTTTTCCACAATCTTCCGCCACGCTTTGACCACGTCTTCTGCCAAGGGCGAACGCATATCGCTTAATCGCTTTTTCATTTCGGCGTGACTTCGCGGATTTGCAGATTCTTGGTTGGCTCGAATCAAATCGTAGTGAAAGATTGGATCACAAAGATGCGAATCGAGGTAAGTCTCAGCCTCTACCTGCGTCGTCTTTCCAACGGTGACATATAGAAATTCAAATGAATCGTTGAAGCTGGAGATTCGCGACGTTTTCAACTCCGCAGCCTGTAGTGTTTCAAAGGCATGGGTGCCGAAATAACGATAGAGAATCATAGTGCAGCGGTTTGATTCAAAGGATTTACGGCAAAAGCAATGCCCGATAGAACTTGCTGCCGCTCACAGGATTTTGGTCTATCCAAAGGTAAGGGCTTGAAGTTAGAAGCAAGGTTGTCCGCGTTGTCCAAGTGTTCAAATCAGGCGACGATTGAATTTGGTAAGTGCGTCCAACTGTACCGACGATTTGCAGCCCGGGAAAAGTTTTCAGTTGTAGGTTCGCATGTAGAACAGGTTGCGTGGTCGGATTGTTTGTAATGCTGCGGATTCGTTGATTGTTGGAGTCGGCAATAAAAATCGAGCCGCCCGACACGCAAACTCCGCCTGCGTTGTCGAACCGCGCGAGATTGCCTGGTCCATTTGCATAACCATTGATGGAAAAGCTGCCTGCGATTGTTGTCACATTCGTAGTCGCGGAAACTCTGCGAACGCATTGATTGCAGGCAAGGATGAGATTTCCAGAACCGTCAACACACATCTGTGATACGAAAAGAAAGCCTCCAAAGCTGGCGTTTGTTCCAAAACCGTCAACGCTCGAACCAACATTCTCTTTTCCTGCAATCGTTGTCACATTTTGGGCTTGGTCAATCCGGCGAATCAATTCGCCTGAAAAGTCCAAAACGTAGATGTTATCGGCAGCATCAGCCGCCAAGGCCGACGGGCCGAAAAATGAAGTGAAGATACCATTGCCGTCTATGTGCCCCTGATTGCCCGAACCTGCGAATACACTTAAAACGGTATTCGTAGCGTAACGGTAAATTTTATCAGCGTTCCTGTCGGAAATATAAATGTTCCCTTGGGAATCAATACAGATACCTGATGGGAATAATGTTGTTGGAAGCGAGGTGCGTGTGACTACTGCATTGCTGGCGATCGCATAAAGATAAGAGGGGGCGCTACCGGGGTTAACCACCATCCATATTGTGTCACTGCGGTCAATGGCCATGCCGGCGACGCCGGAATAACCACTGCCACCGATATTGACGTTCGTTCCAATTCCTGTGGATTGGTTGCCACCCCCAGCAAAAGTCGTCACTGTTAAATCCGGCGCGATTTTTCTGATTCGACGATTTCCGTCGTCCCAAACGAAAAGATTGCTGCGCGAATCGGCAATAATAAGGTTGGGACTGTCGAACATCGTTGATTGGCCAACGCCATCAACATAACCAGAGAAAGCTGAACCAGCGAGTGTTTGGACGTAAACGCCATTTGTGTCATAGGTTTGGCCTATGGCACGCCAACCGAACGTTGGGATGAACGCGGCAATTAGGAGGATAATTTTGGTTTTCACGGTGTTCCTTTCAAGCAGGTTACAATGAAACACAATTTGCTCGTGCCGTCTATCATAAAATGCCCGTGGCTCTAAAGCACGCTTGGCGTCTTTGCGCCTTGGCGTTGAACTTCTCACCCTTCAAAGCGCCAGAGGGCTGGCGCACTCCACGACGCTTCGCGCAGTTCACGCGCCTCAGCAAATCGCCGCCCGAATCCCAACGGGATTCAATCACTCAGCCCAGCGTTGGAGGTCCAAGCCGGACTGGCGAGGAACGACTACGCTGGGTTCACGTCCAAATCATCCCATACCCTGAAAGGGTTTCATCATTTCCGCCGCCCGTTGATGAAACCCCGTTGGGGTTTTGATTTGTTTTACGATTAACCCAGGGTAGCTCGTTCCTCGCAACCGCTGGGCTGAACGATGAAATCCCTTTGGGATTTTCAATGCGCCTTTGGATTAAACTTCTCTCCCTTCAAAGCGCCAGTGGGCTGGCGCACTCCACGACGCTTCGCGGAGTTCGCAGGCTTCAGCAAATCGCGCCGGCGTCTTGGACTGCGGTGGCCCTCCACCGCTTTTGACTTCCGCTCCCCAGCACGTAGGTGCGACATCTTTGTAGCTCATCCGGTCCGACATCATTTCACGCTCAGTAGGAGCGGCATATTCGGATGATGTCGCTCCGCTGGAGCTTTTGAAAATGGTTGGTTCTTGTTCTACAAAGATTTCGCACCGATGGTGCTGGCCAAAACCCATTCCGCCAGAGAGCGGTGCTAAAGCCACCGCAGTCCAAACGCTGTCGCGCCTGCCCGGCGTCCTGAAACCTCGCGAAGCGTCGGGACTGCGGCGCGTTCACCGCCGCTTTTGGTTTGGCAAACATCCCGGCAGAGCGCCGCCACTGTGTGAAATTTCCGGCGCTTTGCCAGGACACCGCTACGCCGCAAACTGCCGCAGATACTTCAGGGCCACCTTCAAATCTTTCGGCAACTCTGCCGTGATCGTCAGCGCCTCCTTGGTCACGGGATGCGTCAGCTCCAGACTCTCCGCGTGCAGCGCGGCGCGGGCGAGCAACGGTCTCTCTTCCTTGCCGGGTTTCAATCGGTAGTCCGGTTTCAGGCGCGACAACCAGATGGGTTTGCCGCCGTAAAGCTGGTCGCCGACCACGTTGAACCCTGCGTGGCGCAGGTGAATCCTGATCTGATGCGTACGGTCGGTGAGCGGTTCGCACTTCAGCAGCACGGTGCCGCTGCGGGAAAATTTTTCCAGGACGGTGAACTTCGTCTTGGACTTCTTGCCGTTCTCGGGATCAATCCGCATCGCGCCGGGCAGCACCTGATGCGGGCCGATTTTTGCGTCCACCTCGAATTGATCGGCGAGCGGTTCACCTCGAATGAGGGCGAGATATTTCCGCAGCGGCAGGTTGGTGCCGAACTGGTCAGCTAACGCGAGCAGGGCGGGTTTGTTTTTGGCCAGGAGAATGACGCCGCTCGTGTCTGAGTCGAGACGGTGGGCGTTCATCAGATAAGCAAGATTGCGTTCGCGCGTCCAAGCTTTGGCTTCGGCGATGCCCGCGTGCAGCAGGGCAATCAGGCTGGGAAGCTGCGGATTTTCCGCGTCGGGCGAAGTGAGCAGGCCGGCGGGTTTGTCGAGCGCGAGCAGATGCTCGTCTTCAAACAGGACGGGGATTTCCCAGAACTCCTTGGTGGCGGGAGCGGAAAGTTTGATCGGCGCGCTGCTCAAAATCGTCGGCTACTGTTTGGCCTGGGCGGCCAGGGACGACGCGCGCTTCTGGATGAAGGTGTCGCGCAGGGATTTTTCCGCTTCGCGACGGTACCAGAAATTGACCGCCTCGTTCTGGCGCTGCTGCCGGACGGCCTTCACGAACTCCGGCATTTCCGCGCGCATTTTGGCCTCGTCCACCGGCAACTGTTGCTGGACGTACACCACGACGCCGCCCAGGCGGGTTGGATAAAAGTTGCTGACCTTCCCGGGTTGCGTATCAAAGACGACCTGCTTCAACTGGTTCAATTCCAGGAGGCCTTCCACCTCCGGCAGTTCGCGGGTGTTCAGCGAGAACGGCGGCAGCACGGTGGGCTTGACCTTGGCGTCGGTGCAAATGCCGGCGAAGGTTTTCCCCGCCGCGAGACCGTTGGTCGCGGCGTGGGCAAACTGGAGTCCTTGGCTGCGGGCCATCATGCCGGCCTGGTTGTATTGCGCGTCGGTCTGCACCTGGCTGCGGATTTCTGCGAGTGGCGGAATCGTGCTGGGAATACGGCGGTTGGTGGTGATGACGTAAACGGCGTCGGTTCCGGTGAGCGGGCCGGCAAAAGGCGCATCGTCAGCGAGGGCGAACGCGGCTTCGGTGAAACCTTTCAAGATGCCCACTTCATCGGGCGGGAAGTCTTTGGAAAAAGGAGTGGACACTTTGGCGGCGAGACCTTTCTCGGTGGCGAGCGCGGCCAGGTTTTTCGGCAGTTGCGGTTGCTGGTTATACAAATCGGTGGCGAAGTCGTTCGCTTTTTTCCGGGCGGCCGTGGTGGCGAATTCGTGGCGGATCTCGGAACGGATTTTGGTCTTGGCCTGATCAGCGGTAGTGGTGCCCTTGTAGTAGTTGGTGCCGCGCTGGAGATAAACCTGATCCACAATGCCGTTGAAGTTCGTCATTTTCGCGATCTGCTCGTCGGCGTCCACCATGAAATTGGTCACGTCGAACTGCACGTAGCTGACCTGCATCCGTTCCGGCGTGCGATACATGGCCATCTGGTTCGTGTAGAACTGGCCGACGACTTCGGGCGACAAGGTGCCGGCACTGGCCAGATAGTTGGAAGCCGTGAAGAAAACGGCCGTGGCGGAAATCTCCTGCCGTTCCCGGATGTACAAGTCCTGCGCTTCCGCCGGGGTGATGAGTTTACCCGCCACGCCAATGGTCGAAACCAGTTGCTGGATGCCCAGATCGTGACGGCAGTAGCGTTGAAAGTCGTTCGCCGTCAGGCCGTGCGGTGTGAGTACTTGCTCCACGAACGCGCTGAGCGGCACGGGCGTGCCGCGACCGAGGCTCAACAGAATGGTGTTGGCCATGCGCGCGGCGGAATCGCTGTCCACCTGGATGTTGTTCTGCTTGAGCTTCGCGATGAAGAAGAGACGGGAATAGGTTTCGCGTTCGGCATCAAAACCAACGCGCTTGGCGTCGGCGTCCGGCCAACTGCCGTAGCTCATGAAAAAATGCAGATTGGCCTCGCGCTGGGCGTTGCCATAATCCTCTTCAGTGATGGGCCGACCGTCAATCGTGCCGAAATCCACCGCGCCACTCCGCGCGCCGCCCGACCGGCTGCTGGGATTGAAGAAGCTGACAAAGCTGATGATGGTGACGGTGACAATGACCGCCCACAGCCAAGTTTGATGTTTTCGTATTGTGCCAAACATAGAGTAAAGGGTGCGCAGGCTATCCGGCACCCCGCTGCCGGTCAAACGTAAAAACTACGTAACTCAGTGTCGCGTCGAGCCTGTGGCTCGACTTGGCCCGCCGCATCCCCTAGTCTGCCCTCATGAAAGTCATCCGTCACACGGACAAGAATTTCCCCGAACGCCTGCGCGAACTCACCGCGCCGTCCAGCCTCTTCGATCCCGTGATTGAGCAGCGCACACGCGCGATTCTCGATGCGGTGCAAACTCGTGGCGACGCTGCCGTGCTGGAGTTCACGGAAAAATTCGACGGCGCAAAACTGCTGCCCGAGCAGCTTGCCGTCACCCAGGCCGAACTCATGGCCGCCTCGCTCGAAGCCGATGAATCCTTGCGCACGGCCGTGTCCGAGGCGAAAAAAAACATCGCGGGCTTCGCCCAAAAATCCCTCCGCAAGAACTGGCAGACAAAAAACTCCCACGGCGCCACCGTGGGCGAAAGATTTGATCCCTTCCAGCGCGTCGGCGTTTACATCCCCGGCGGCAGCGCGCCGCTGGTCTCCACTGCGCTGATGACCGTCACGCTCGCCAAGGTGGCCGGCTGCCGAGAGATCGTGGTCTGCACGCCGTGCGGCCAGGATGGCTCGATCAACTCCGCATTGCTGTTCGCCGCGCGGGCGGCGGGGGCGACGGAGATTTACCGCGTCGGCGGCGCGCAGGCCGTGGCGGCGCTGGCTTACGGCACGCCGACGATTCGCCCCGTGCAAAAAGTTTTCGGCCCCGGTAACGCCTATGTCAGCATGGCCAAGCGGTTGCTAGTGGGTTACGTGGCGATTGATTTGCTGGCCGGCCCGAGCGACGTGCTGGTGCTCGCGGACGACACCGCAAATCCGAAATTTGCCGCCGCCGATCTGCTCGCGCAGGCGGAGCATGGCTCGACCGAACACCGCGTCTGGCTCGTCACCACCTCGGCGAAACTGCTCAAGGCCGTGGAAAAAGAAATCGCACGGCAACTGCCGAAACGCTCACGTCGCGCCTTGATCGCAGCCGATCTCGCGAAGAGCGGCTGGCTCATCCAAGTGAAGACGCTGGCTGATGGCGTGGCGCTGACGAACCAGCTCGCCCCGGAACATTGCGAGGTGATGACGCGCAATCCGCGCAAAATTTCGGCCGGCATCCTGACGGCGGGCGCGATTTTTCTCGGCAACCATTCGCCGACCGTGCTGGGCGATTACGTGGCCGGCCCAAGCCACACGTTGCCGACCGATGGCGCTGGAAAATCCTTCGCCGGTTTGACGGTGGATCAGTTCCAACGTCGCACCAGCATTGTCGAATACTCGCGTGCGGCTTTGAAAAAGGCGCTGCCGGCCGTGAAAAAACTTGCGGCGCTGGAAGGCTTGGACGCGCACGGGCAGTCGGCGGAAGTGCGTTGAACCATTATTAGACTTTTGCTCGCACCGCCCTTTGCTATAGTGCCACCACCATGTTTCAAACTCAGGATTTGCATGTCAGAGAAATCGTCCGCCTGCTGACGCCTAACGCGCTCAAGGCCGGCCTGCCGTTGACCGCCGCCGCCAGCGCCACGGTCGCGCGTGGACGCGAAGCCGTCACCCGCATCGTCCGGCAATCTGACCCGCGTCTGCTCGTCGTCGTCGGGCCTTGCTCCATTCACGATGTCAAAGGCGCACTGGAATATGCGACCAAGCTGAGCGCGCTCCGCACGGAGTTCGCCAGCCAGATGGAAATTGTCATGCGCGTCTATTTTGAGAAACCCCGCACGACCATCGGCTGGAAAGGTTTGATCAACGACCCACATCTCGACAACACCCAGGACGTCGAATCCGGCTTGAAGATCGCGCGCCGCTTGCTGCTCGACATCACGGCGATGAATCTGCCGACGGCCACGGAATTTCTCGACCCAATCATTCCGCAATACACCGCCGACCTTGTCACCTGGGCCGCCATTGGCGCGCGCACCACGGAATCGCAGACGCATCGCGAACTGGCGAGCGGCCTGTCCATGCCCATCGGTTTCAAGAACGCCACGGATGGCAGCCTGCAGGTCGCCGTGGACGCGATGGTCTCCGCGCGCACGCAGCACAGTTTTCTCGGCATTGATCAGGATGGTTTCACGAGCATCGTCCGCACGACCGGCAATCCCGACGGCCACGTCGTCCTGCGCGGCGGTCGCGCGATGACGAACTACGATGCCAAGAGCATTCAGGAAGCCGAAGCGAAGTTGAAGCAATCCGGTCTGCCGCCGGTGATGATGGTGGATTGCAGCCACGCGAACTCCGGCAAGCAGGCCGCGCGTCAGGAAGATGTCTGGCACAGCATCATCGAACAACGCGTGGGCGGGACGACTTCGCTCATCGGCGCGATGATCGAAAGCTATCTGCACGAAGGCGCGCAGCCGATTCCAAAAAATCTTGCCGAGCTGCGTCCCGGCGTTTCGATCACCGACGCGTGCCTCTCGTGGGAAACCACCGAACGCATGTTGCGCTGGGGCTTTGAAACGCTGGCGAAGGCACCGAGGGAAGTGGCGGCGGTGAAGTGAGCGGCGAAGTTCAGTTAATAAAGTCCTCGGATGGATTGATTTTACACTTTGGTTTGGTTCTCAAATCTCCGAGCGTGTAGCTGTTGGAACATTGTTTTTTGGTTCCTCGACGTTTGTAATGGGTAATTAGCCATAGTATGGAATCTGGGGATTGCTAAATAGGTATTGTTTATGATTGGGGGACGAGTTCGCCGCCACATTTGCGGACGAGGAAGAGCAGGATGCTGGCCGCCAAGTTTGCCTTTGATTTGCTGTAGCTGTGCGTTTTGCGTTTGAGGCGGGCCAGAT
>JANYDP010000213.1 GCA_025363535.1 Verrucomicrobiota bacterium
GGCTGTTTGCAGCTCCGGCTCCACCCACTTGTTGTGTTCCTTGATGAGGTCCACGAGCCGTTCCACCGCGTCGGCTTCCGGGATGTTGAACTTGATCGGCGTTTTACCGACGTAGAGATTGATCTTGCCGGGCGCGCCGCCCACGTAGCCGAAGTCCGCGTCGGCCATTTCGCCCGGGCCGTTCACGATACAGCCCATGATGGCGATCTTCACGCCCTTGAGATGTTCCGTGCGCGTCTTGATGCGCGCGGTCACGGTCTGCAAGTTGAACAGCGTCCGCCCGCACGAAGGGCACGCGACATAATCGGTCTTGAACGAACGGCAACCCGCAGCCTGCAGAATGTTGTAAGCCAGCCGCAGCGATTGTCCGCCGCCGGATTCGCCGCGAACCAAAATCGCATCGCCAATCCCGTCCGCCAGCAGCGCACCGATGACAACGGACGCGCGGAGCAAGGCGATCTTCGGTTCCAACGGCATGGATTCAAAACTGGTGCAGTCCTTGAGCAGAATCGGATTGTTACGACCCAACCGCTTCAACTTCGCGGCGAGCAGACGGAACGCGGTAATGGTCGGGAGATTCACGCCGTCCTTCACTGTGACCAGTTGGGTATTGCAATTGATCTCGAAGTCCTGCGTCGGGTCGAGTTCCGAGACGTTCAGGTCTTCGTAAACCGCCTCCGGCTTCACGTCGTCCTTGGGACGAATCTTGTGCGCGACCTTGTCCCACGTTCCGCGCGTGACGACGACGCGGATAAGCTGCTCGCCACCGCATTTGGTCTGTTCGTTGAGTTCGATCTCAGGCGTCTCGCGCTTTTCAAAATGAAACGGGTCGAAGGGAAAGTCGGAATTTGGAATTTGGAATTTGGAATTTGCGAGCAAAGGAATCTGCGCCAGCAAATCGCGGCAGACTTCAATCTCGCGCGGTGAATCCTCCGTGAGCGAAACGCGGATGGTATCGCCGAGTCCATCACACAGCAGCGAGCCGATGCCGATGGCGCTCTTGATGCGGCCATCCTCGCCTTCGCCCGCTTCAGTGACGCCAAGGTGGATTGGGTAATTCCAGTCCGGCCCTTCCTGTTCAAGCCGCGCCACCAGCAGGCGATAGCACTCGATCATCACCTTGGGGTTGCTCGACTTCATTGAAAACTTGAAGTTGTGGAAGTTGTGCTTGCGCGCGATGTGGGCGAACTCCAGCGCGCTCTCGACCATGCCGAGCGGCGTGTCGCCAAAGCGGTTCATGATACGATCAGACAGCGAACCGTGGTTCGTCCCAATGCGCATGGCGCGCTTGAGGCGGATGCATTCCAGCACAAGCGGCGTGAACTTTTCCTCGATGCGCTTCAACTCTTCCAGGTACTGTGCGTCGGTGTATTCCTTGATCGCAAATTTTTTGGAGTCGGCGTAGTTGCCGGGATTCACGCGGATGACTTCCACCCATTTGACCGCTTCCATCGCGGCTTCCGGTTTGAAATGAATGTCTGCGACGATGGGCACGTTGCAGCCCCGCTTGCGAAGTTCGGCAACAATGTTCGCCAGGTTCGCTGCGTCCTTCACCGTCGGCGCGGTGATGCGCACGATCTGGCAGCCGACGGCGACGAGATCCAACGTCTGCTGCACGCTGGCCGCCGTGTCCATCGTGTCGCAGGTGATCATGGACTGTGCGACGACCGGATGATTGCCGCCCATGACCACGCCGCCATTTTTCGGATCGCCGATGATGATCTCGCGGGTCTGGCGGCGGCGGTGGAAGTAAGGTGATTCGCAGTAACGCATGGCGGGAGTTTCAAGTTTCACGGGACAAGTTTCAAGTGCGAGTTTGCCGACACCACAGCAGCGGCGCAATCACAACAGGAGCGGCTCGACGGACACCATCTCTATTTTTTCGGGGCGAACGTGATCGGCTGATCGTCCTGCGAGGAATGCCGGGGACTGCGCACCCAGTCGCTGATGTCGAAGAACGCGATGAAGATCATGAAGCTGATGAGCAGCATGGCAAATCCGCTCTGGATGTAGTTCAAAATTTTCGCGCTGACCGGACGGCGACGAATGACTTCGATGAGCGCGAGCAGAATGTGTCCGCCATCCAGCACCGGCAATGGCAGCATGTTGAGCATCGCGAGGTTTACGTTCATCACAACGCTAAACCACAGCACCAGCCGCCAGCCCTGTTCGCTGTCGAAGAGGTTGCTGTAAACCCGCACGATCATCACCGCGCCGCCGAGCTGTTGCAGGCCGATGTCGTTTTTATGAAACAACGCACCGACGGTCGCGAAAATTTGTCCGGCGCTTTCCTGAATCTGCTGAAGGGGGCTGGGGTAAAGCAAAGCCGTGTTGGTGTCCACCTGCCAGCCGATGCCGAACAACGGCCCGGCCTTCAACGGCGTCACGGGCTTTTCGGCGATCAGTTCGCGCTCAAATTCTTCTTTGCCGCGGCGGATAGTCATAGCCACCGGCTTGATCGCGCCATTGGTCATGGCCTGCTCCAACTGCATTACCGTGACAAAGCTGTAAATCTTCTCGCCGTTCACCGCGATGATTTCGTCGCCCGGCTTCAACCCCGCCACTGCTGCGGGACTGTTGGTGACCACCTCGTCAATGACCGCAGGCAACGCCGCATCAATCAAAATTTGCCGGAGCGCCTTGCGTTCGCCTTTCCACCATTTGGTTTCGCGATGATAGGGCACGGGATAGGCCGTCGCGACCTGACCATTGCGCTCATACTTGATGGCGATGTTGGTGCCGCCGCTGGTAATGAGCCGCCACTTGACGCTGTCCTGCGATGGCGGGGCGAAGTGCGAAACCGGGTGGCCATCCACTTCCAGAATTTTATCACCGGGCCGCAAGCCGGCCTTGGCCGCCGGGCCGGTGGGATCCACCCAGCCGATGACCGTGGAATCGCCGGCGTTGTTGACGGGCTTGCCCACGCCCCAGACGACAACGGCAAACGCGACGGCGAGCAGAAAACTGAACAGCGGCCCGGCAAAGGCGACGATGATCTTGTCGAGCGCGGAAATGTTGGAGAGCGTGTCTAATGAAGTGAGATCTCCCTGGCGAAGAGCGGATACGTCCGACGAGTGCTTGTCGGGCGTTTCGTTTTTGCCTTCGATCATTTCCATGCTTGCCATCTGCGGCAACGCGACGTAACCGCCGGCGGGAATCCAGCCCAGCGCATATTCGACGCCGCCGATTTTCTTTTTCCAGATCGGCTTACCGAACCAGATGGCGAAGCGGTCAATCTTGAGGCCGCGCCATTTCGCGGCAAGGAAATGCCCCAGCTCGTGCACGCCGATCAGCAGGTTGAAGAGCAGCAGCACTTCCAGAATGATAAAAATAAATTTCAATGTCGCCATAGTTTGTCGCGGCCTGAGCTGCGAACCGTGAATATAACAAGCAAACGCCGGGCCGCAACCTTTTGAAACGAGCAACCGCCGCCAGGGTGCATCTTGACACGGTCCTGGTTTTCTCCCTCTCCTCCATTCGGAATAGAGGAGAGGGGAGGCGTTCCGGTTCATGGGCAGTCTGTTTGCGACCGAGCGTTTTCTCAAATAACCATCCCCTCTCCCCAACCTCTCCCCGTCCGACGGGGAGAGGGAGTAAGAACCG
>JANYDP010000243.1 GCA_025363535.1 Verrucomicrobiota bacterium
GCGTGAAACGTGAAATCGGCCTCACGATTTCACGTTTCACGCCTCACGCCTCACGTCTCAAGATTAAACTCTTTACAGCACGGAAGCAGATTCGCAGAGTATTCTGGTGTCAGTGACGTTTGACAAGAATCGCGCTATGGAAGAACTGCGACAGCAGGATTTCGGGTTCAAATTCCCCGCCCATTTGGAGGCCGCTCTCAAGCGGTCGCAGAATTATTTGTTCAGCATCCAGAAGCCGGAAGGCTACTGGGTCGGTGAATTGATGGTGGATTCCACGCTCGTTTCCGACATGATCGCCTTTCATCATTGGGACGGCAGCGTGGATCGCAAATGGGAACGCAAGGCGATCAATCACATCTTTTCCATGCAACTGGCCGACGGCGGCTGGAATATCTACCACGGCGGCCCGTCCGAGGTGAACGCCACCATCAAAGCCTATCTCGCGTTGAAACTCGCCGGCGTGCCCGTCACCGATCATCGCATGTTGCGCGCGCGCGAACTGGCAATGAACTTCGGCGGCATCCCGCGCATGAACACGTTTTCCAAACTGTACCTCGCGCTGCTTGGCCTGTTCCCGTGGGAATACGTGCCGACCATTCCGCCCGAAGTCCTGCTCATCGGCAAATGGTTTCATGTGAATTTCTGGGACATGAGCAACTGGTCGCGCGCCATGCTCGTGCCGCTGGCCATCATTAACCATCACAAGCCCACGCGTCCTCCGGCAAACGGCGTCACCCTCGACGAGCTTTATCCGCAGGGGTTTCACGAACGCGACCTCGCCCTGCCGCCCGATCCTGAAAAAGTTTCGTTGCGCAATTTTTTCCTCTGGCTGGACCGCCTGCACAAACTCGCCGAATGGTTCGCCGAGCACAGCATTCATCCCTTCCGCAAACGCGCGCTGCGAAAATGCGAGCAATGGATGCTCGAACGCTTTGAAGGCTCGGACGGTCTGGCCGCAATTTTTCCCGCGATGCTCAACTCCGTCATCGCGCTCAAGGCGCTGGGTTATGCGGACGATCATCCGGTTTACAAACGCGAACTGGCCCAGTTGAAACGCCTTCAGCATGAAACCGAAAACAGCGTGCGCGTCGAGCCATGCTTCTCGCCGGTCTGGGACACGGCCATCGTCAACATCTGCCTGCGCGAGTCCGGTATTCCGGCGGAAGATCCCCGGTTGAAAAAATCCGCCGAGTGGCTGATGACCAAGGAAATTCGTTTTCGCGGTGACTGGCATCATAAGAATCCAGTGAAAGTCGAACCGAGCGGCTGGGTATTTGAATATGAAAACAAATGGAACCCCGACGTGGACGACACCGCGATGGTGCTGCTCGCGTTGCGTTTGATTCCCACCGACAATCCGCAAAAGCGCGATGAATGCTTTCAGCGCGGCATGAACTGGATGATGGCCTTCCAGTGCAAGGACGGCGGCTGGGCGGCGTTCGACAAGGATTGCACGAAGAACATTTTGGAAAAGGTTCCGTTCGCCGATCACAACGCGATGCTTGATCCCGAGTGCGCCGACATCACCGCGCGCATTCTCGAACTGCTCGGCTACGAAGGCTGGAAGACCGATCATCCGCAGGTGCATGACGCCATTGATTACGTCCGCCGCCAGCAGGAGCCCGACGGCTCGTGGTATGGTCGCTGGGGCGTGAATTATATTTACGGAACGTGGCAAGTTCTGCGCGGTTTGCGCGCCATGAACATTGACATGCAGCAACCCTGGCTGCTCAAAGCGCGCGACTGGTTGGAAAGCGTCCAGCACGAGGACGGCGGCTGGGGCGAGCGTTGCAACACCTACGACGACCCGGTGTTCAAAGGCCAAGGTCCGAGCACCGCGTCGCAGACGGCGTGGGCGGTCATGGGCCTGTGCGCGCTCGACGATCCGAACCGCGAGAGCATCCGGCGCGGCATCGAATATCTGATCCGCACGCAAAATCCCGACGGCTCGTGGACGGAACACGAGACGACCGGCACGGGTTTTCCAAAAGTATTTTACCTGAAGTACGACATTTATCGAAACACCTGGCCGCTGCTGGCGTTTGCCACCTACAAAAAAATCCTCGCCCAAGCCGGCCAAAAAAACGGTGCTGTCAACGGCCACGAATTTGCCGCGCAACTGGCGTCCACGACCACGGCAACATTGCGTGACAAATGAGGTTCGATTTGCGATTTAGGCATTGTGGTCGAGTTCGCAGTTAGGTGGCACTAGAACAGCTATGAATCGAGCATCCTTTATTCAGCGGTTACGGACTCAGGGTTGGACGGTCGAAGAACAGGCTGATGCAATCTTCCAACTACCGCCAGCCCTCGCTGCTCGCTATCCCAAGCTGCCAAATTCATTGGTTGATTTTTTGTCAGGCCTATCACTCTGCACCGACGCCACACAGACCACATGGTTTCTTTGCCAGCAAGACTACAATAGCGGCAGCAGCCGCGCTTTCAGTTGGGACGAATGGGAGCAATTGTCATTGAGAGCAGCAGACGGCAAGCCCGAATGGATCGCGGAGATTCGGTCGTTTTGGGACACGCATTTTCCATTCATGTATTCGGTTCATTCAGGCTACGCTTTCTACGCCGTTTGCACAGCCGAGGATGGATTTGGAAAAATTGTCGAAGGTTACGAGCCAGAGTTTGAAGACGTGACGGAAGTTGCCGACTCGTTCGATGAGTTTTTAAATATGTTTACCCATGAAAGCCCTGTTGCCTAAACCATGAGCTGGTTTTACCGCCACGTCCTCCGCCCGGTTCTCTTCACGCAAAACGCGGAGGACATCCACAACCGCACCATGCGCGCGCCTAACTTCTGCTTGTTCGCGTCCTTGGTTTGTGCAAAAGTTTGCCCATGAAAACGATTTCGGTTCCCATCGGTCAGGCGCGGACGGAACTCTGCGATCTGGTTGACCGGGTCAAACACGGCGTCCGCGTCGTCATCACCACCCACGGTCGTCCAGCAGCGGTGCTCGGCCCGGTGCCCGCCCCGTCCGCGCCGTGGCGGAGTGAAAAGCCCGACGATCCCGCGCGCTACGGTGATTTGCAAAGCCCCGTCATGGAACCGTGGAAATGAGGGTGCTGGCCGACACCAACCTGTTCATCAAGTTTTGTCGCCGCCTGCCGCTGCCCAAAACCGTCGAGCAAACTTTGGCGAACGAAAGCACCGAGCGCTGTCTCTCGGCGGTGTCGATGATCGAATTATTCCGGCTCTGGCAGAGCGGAAACGTGCCAGATAATCCTGACACCTGGCTGGATTTGGCGCTGCCCTCCTGGACAATTTTTCCCGTGACCGTACCGATCGCGCGGCAGTCGGTGCTGTTCAATTGGGATCACAAAGACCCGGCGGATCGTTTGCTCGCCGCCACCGCGCAGATCGAAGGCGTCGAGCTGTGGCACACCGACACCACGCTGAAGAAGCTCAAGGGTTTTCCCGGCCGCTACTTCCCGAACGTTTCCGAGAAGTAACTCAAAGCAATGAGCTGGTTCTACCGCCACGTCCTCCGCCCGGTTCTCTTCACGCAAAACGCGGAGGACATCCATAATCGCACCATGCGTGCGCTCGCGTGCGCCAGCCGCCACGAATCGGTTTGTGCCGCAACGCGGGCTTTCTTGGGCGCACCCGAACTGCCCATTGAATTGTTTGGCTTAAAATTTCCCAACCCCGTCGGCCTTGCCGCCGGCATGGACAAACACGCCGCCGCCGTGCCCGCGTGGGCGGCGATGGGTTTCGGTTTCACCGAACTCGGCGCGGCGACGTGGCACGCGCAGCCCGGCAATCCTCTGCCCCGCGTCTTCCGCGCTGTCTCAGAGGAAGCCATCGTGAACCGCATGGGCTTCAACAATTCCGGCGCGGAAGCCATCGCCGAAAAGCTCGCGGAATGGCACCGGCTCAAGCGGTGGCCCAATCATCCGGTCGGCATCAATCTTGGCAAATCTAAAATTACCCCGCTGGAAAAGGCCGCCGAGGATTATGCGAATTCTTTTCGCGTGCTGCGGCCGCATCTGGATTTCTTCGTCGTCAACGTCAGCTCGCCGAACACGCCGAACCTGCGGCAGTTGCAGGACAAGGCTGCGTTGGATGAAATTTTTGCGGCGATTCAGGAAGTGAACACAGTTTCGAGTTTTAAGTTTCAAGTTTCAAGTTCGGAAAAACGCGCATCAGAAAACCAGAAACCAGAAACCAGAAACCAGAAACCCGTCCTGGTCAAAGTCGCGCCGGACCTGACGTTTGAGGCGCTCGACGAAATCCTCGAACTCGTCGGCCCGCGAAACATCGCCGGCATCGTGGCCACCAACACCACCATCACACGCCCGCAATCGAATGATCCTTCCGTGCAAAAAGTTTATGCCGAAGCAGGCGGCTTGAGCGGCAAACCTGTACGCACGCGCAGCACAGAAGTAGTGCGGCATCTTTATCGGCAGACCAAAGGCAGGGTGCCGATCATCGGCGTCGGCGGCATTTTCACGGCGGAGGATGCGTGGGACAAAATCGCGGCGGGCGCATCGCTGGTGCAGATTTACACCGGACTGGTCTATGAAGGCCCGGGCCTCACGCGGCGGATCGTCGCCGGCCTGAAAGCCCGTCTGGAGGCTGAGGGCCTGAGCGCACTCCGTCAGGCGATCGGTTGCGCGGCGAAATAAAATTTCTCAGCGCACGGCTTTCGGCAATTCAATCGCGGCAAACAAACCCTCCAGGCTGTTGTTCAGCGGTGCGTCCTTCTTCGGCGCCAGCACCTCGCGCATGTAGAAGATCGCTTCCGAAACGTTGCGCACGGCTTTGGGCAGCGTCGCACCGCTGGCGTTGGCATGGCCGCCGCCCTGGAATTTTTCCGCGACCTTCAACGCTTCGCCGTTGCGGCTGCGGAAGCTGGCGATGACGACGTTGTTGGGCTTCTTGAACAGCGTGACGAGCACTGGATAACGCGTGTTCTTCTGCTCCAGCAGTTGATGGACGATAAGATTGTTGTTGCCGATGACCGTTTCCACGTAGCCAACCGACGGACTGATTTCCGTGATGTTCTGTTTGCTCCATTCAAGGCCGAGCGGATTTTCAATGCGACGCTTCACCTCCATGACTTCGAGCAACGGATGGTCGAGCAATTTTTCAATCTGGCCGTTCAAGAGCGCGTGCAGATTCCAAAACTGATACGTCTTCACCAGGTTCGCGTAATCGGCGGCGATTTCAAAATCAGGATCATCCTCCAAAAACAAATCGGCCACGTTGTTCAAATGCACCAGCCGGTCGAGCGCCGGCGAACCCAAACCCTGCTGCTGGCACAGCTCGTAGCACAACCGCCCGGCGGATTTGGTCACGTCGTGAACCAGCCGCGCGTTTTGCGGCACCGCCTCGGTGGCGTGATGATCCACGACCACCCAGTTCGGCTTGTCCAGCCGCGCCTCAAACGCGAGATCCGTGACCCAGGCCGACTTCTCGCGTAGCTCGCGCACCTTCCAATAATTGTAGTGACAGGCTTCGAGACGGACTTCGGTGTCGAAGAGTTTGCCGGCCAGCCGTTGCAGGAGCACGCCCGCGACCAAGCCGTCGAGATCGCTCTCGTGCGTCAGAATTACATCGGGCTTGGGCAGCGAATTTGTCATCCGCGAAAAACTAGCCGAGCCGCCGCACGCTGGCGAGCGCGGACTTGGAAATTGGAAATTTCAAAAAATCTCGCCCGGATGCGCCGCCAGCCATTCCGTCAAACCGGGCAACGGAAACGAAACCCGCTTTTGAATCTTCGCGCAGTTCAACGAGGTGTCCGGCGAGCGCGGCGCGGCGCGATACTCTTTCAACGACCCAGCGACCAGTTTCGGCTGCAACTGCGGCCAGCGTGCCGCCAGGAGCCGGCCCAGATCCCAGCGCGACATTTTTTCGCGGCCCGCAACGTGATACAGGCCGGGCTGGTTTTGCCGGACGAGTTCCCACGTGGCCCGCGCGGTGACGGCGGCGTGCATCGGATTACGAAATTCATCCGTGAACAAGTTCAACGTCGTGCCGTCCGCGAACGCGTGGCGCAACTGCTCGTTGAACCCGCGATCCCCCGTGGGCGAAGTGCCGCCGTTGAGTGAGGTGCGGATGACGGTGTGGCGAGGGTTCGCCAGCACGATCTGTTCAGCCGCGACTTTGGTTTCCGCATAGATGCTCAATGGATTGACAGCGGTGGACTCGTCGTAATTCCCGTGCGACCATCAAACACAAGGTCGGTGGAAAAGAACACGAACGGAATCTCCGCCGCAAGTTCCGCAAGCTGCGCGGTGACTTCGATGTTGAGCTGGCGGGCGAGTCCTGGATTTTTCTGGCAGGCGTGGGATTGACTGAGGGCCGCGCAGTGAATGACCAGTTGCGGGGCGTCGTGTTGAAATTGTTTTCGGACGACGGCAAAATCCAGCAGATCCAAATCCGCGCGGGCCAGGCCTTGCACCCGCCAGTCCGGAGCGGATTGCTTCGCGGTTTGAACGAGATAATTTCCAATCAACCCGCCCGCACCCGTGATCCAGACCAAAATTTTATTTTCAACTGTCATGCTTAGCCCCCATGAAAGCCCGGACTGTCATCGGTTGCAAGCTGCCCATTCCTTCGAGCCGCAATGATGGCTGGCGGGGAAAGCCGCCTCACACCAGCGACCTGATCTCCGCCTCCGCCGCTTCGATCTCCGCGCGCAGATCCAGATCTAGTCCGCGGCAGTTGAACCACTGGTTGAGATACCGCCACTCCGGCAATTCATCGAAAGGATGCAGCAGCGGTTTTTCACCGCCGATGTTGATGTCGCCGAGATTGGCAAGCACATCCGCCACATTGATGCACGCGGCGAGGAAGCCGCCGTCGCCATCGGGATTGCCTGTGTGTGCTGGATGCAGCGCGTCGTGGTGGAACCGCACGGCCTGCAAAATGTGCGGATGGGTCTTGAGACATTCGCACATGGCCGCGCCGATCTGCATGTGATCCAGTCCGAGCAAATCCATCTCCGCCTGGGCATGGCCGCATTGCCGCTCCATCGAGCGCAGGATGATCGTGTCGAACTCGCGCGGAAAATAATGTTCGATGATCAGCTTGCCAATGTCGTGCAGCAACCCGGCGAGATACTCCATGCCGGTCACGTCGCGGAAAGCGCCCGCGACTTTCTGGGTCAACCGCGCGACCAGGACGCTGTGCAGCCAGAAACGGTTCCAGTCAATCTTGACGCGCAGATGTGAAAGGGTATCCATCACGCCGACGGTCAAAGCGATGCGGCGGATTTCCCCCATGCCGATCATGAGCAGCGCCTCGTTGATGGTGCTGATGTTGCGGCCGCGATAGGCCACGCTGCCCGCCACGCGCACGCAGCGCGACGCCAGGCCGGGGTCGAGGGAAATCACCTGGCCGAGATCGTCGAACGTGAGATCGTCATCCTGCACCATCGCGGTCAGCTTCAGGGCGACGGCGGAGAAGGAGGGCACCACCGATTCGTTGTTCATCAACTCGACCAGCCGGTCACGCACCCACTTCTTCGTGGGGTTGGTGCAGACAAAATACCGGTCGTAACTGATGCGCTCTTCGGTCACAGATTTTGGCGGCAGGTAAAATCACCAAACCACCTTGCTGAATTCATCGGCCAAACTCGGCGCGCCCTGAACTAAAATACCTTACCCGTAATATCTGCCGTCAGTCTGGCCGATTTTCCGATCCCGCCGCTGCCAGATTTTTCAACGCCCCGCGCAGCTCGGGAAATTGAAATGTAAACCCCGCCGCGAGCAACCGCCCCGGCACCACCCGCCGGCTTTTCAAAATCAATTCCGTCTCGGTGCGCAGAAAGAAGGCGCCGACCTCCAGCATCGCTTCCGTCGCTGGCAAGCCGAACGGCACGCCGCCCGCCTCGCGGAACAGCCGCATCATCTCCACATTCGGCAGGGGGTTAGGCGCTGCCAGATTCACCGCGCCGGAAATATTTTCATCCTCGATCAGCCAGTCCACGGCGCGCAAAAAATCTGCCAAGTGAATCCACGAAACAAACTGCCGCCCGCTCCCCATGCGCCCCCCGAGACCGAACTTCGTCAACCGCCGCAGCACCGGGAAGACTCCGCCCTCCACGCCCAGCACGAGCGAAATCCGCAGCGCCACCTTCCTCGTCTTGGTAGGAGACGACGTGAGGAGTCTCCGACGAACGTCCGTGCTCCGCATTCCGTACTCCGCATTCAGAGCCTGCTCCCATTGCTTAATTACCTCGATGGAAAAAGCATCATGCGCCTCGGGCGTCGCGCCGGTCGCGCCGCTTTCATCCATCGGCGTGTCAAAGGTGTGTTTGTAAATCGTGGCTGAACTTGCGTTGAGCCAAACACGCGGCGGTTGCTGGGCGCGGGCAATGGCCTCGCCCAAGACCCGCGTTGAATCCACGCGCGACGCGATGATGTCGCGGCGGTTCTTCGCGTTGTACCGGCAATCCACCGAACGCCCCGCGAGATTGATGACCGCATCCGCGCCATCCACCGATTGCGCCCAGTTGCCCAAAGTCCGTGCGTCCCACGCGATTTCTTTCACGCCGTCGCTGCGCCCGCGCGGCTGGCGCGTGAACACGATCACTTCATCGCCGCGCTCCCACAAATGTTTCGCCAGCGCGTTGCCCAGGAAGCCGGAACCGCCGGCAAGGATGATGCGGCGAGGATTCATTTCAACGGGCCTCGGAAAGTTGCTTCACATGATTCAACACGCGTAGATGGATCGTATGGATGATTTGATCCGACCACAGTTGCCAGTAATCCGCCGGCCAAAGATGGTGGTGATACCAAGTCGTGCCTTCGAGCAACGTACGCCCGCCCGCCAGCGGCACGAGGCGAAACTGCCCGGCTCGCGATTCGAGATAGCCGTCTAGATGCGCCGGATGAATTTCATGGTAGGGCGTCCATTCCTGCATCGGCTCGGGGTTTTTGGTGACGGAAAACTTCAGCAGCCTCGGCTCGTCCCAAACTTCAATCGGCTCCACAAATGGCCCGGTGGAAAAATTGCAATGCCGCACCGCGCCCACACCGCAACCGTAAATCTCCGCGCGGATCGGATACGCGACGCCGAGTTTGAAGATCATTTCCGTCGGTGGCGGCAGTTGGGAAAAGGAGACGACATTACGCCAGATTTTTTCCGGCGACGCATTGATGATGACGGACGATTTCACTTCAAGCAGCGGCAACACCGGCGGCACGGCATGTTCCACGCCCATCATCAACGGCACCAGCAGAAGCGCCGAGCAGAACAGCCGGGGCGACGCATCGCGCCACCAGAAGGTTTTTTGCACCGCGTAACCCATCGCCCCGCCAATAGTCGCCACCGCAAACGCAATCGGCGCAGCCATGAGGATGCAAATCACTCCTTCAAGCGCGACCGCCAATAATCCCACGCCCACTAGGGCCACGGTTAGATTCGCCAACAGCAGACAGCGTCCAAGACTGCGTTCGGCCCGGAAGCTGTCCAACAGCACGGAGAAAAATCCCATTGCGAACGGCACGCCGACAAACATCGTCCAACCGTAATCGCGAAAGACCTCCATCCCCAGCCATGTCGCCAGCAGTGCCAGCATCGCCGTCAGAAGGATCGCAAACGCCGCGCTGGCAAACAGTCCATGTGGCAGAACCAGTCCACAAAACTTATCGAACGAATTGTCGAGACGCGGTGGTGTCCGCCTTTCTTCGCCGGATCGCAGGACGCACAGCACGGCAAAGAAAAAGAATTTCAGAACCGGCACAAAAAACAGCAGCACCCAGAACGG
>JANYDP010000305.1 GCA_025363535.1 Verrucomicrobiota bacterium
CCGTTCGTGCAGGACGCGCTCGACGAGATCCAATATGTCACCGGCGACGCCTCGACGAAGTGGGGCGCGCAGCGCGCGAAGGACGGTCATCCCGCGCCGTTCAAACTGCGCTACGTCGAGATCGGCAACGAAGACTGGTTCGACAAGGAATTCACTTACGACGCGCGCTTCACGCAGTTTCACGACGCGATCAAGGCCAAGTATCCGCAGCTCAAAACAATTTCCACCATCGGCTACGACCAGCCGGAAAAAAATCGCGTTCACACTCGCCAGCCGGACATGATGGACGAGCATTATTATCTTTCCACCGACGAGTTCGCGCACAAATCGCCCGGCTACGCGAAAAATTACGACCGCAGCGGGCCGGAAGTTTTCGTCGGTGAATGGGCCGCGCACGAATTTTCGCCGCCGCGTCCGTGGGAGGAAGGCTCGAAAAAATTCTCGCCCACGCCGTCGCTCAAGGCCGCCATCGGCGATGCGATTTTCATGGCCGCAATGGAACGCAATTCCGGCCTCATCAAGATGCAATGTTACGCGCCGCTGCTCGTGAACGTGAATCCCGGCGGTCGCCAGTGGCGTCCGAACCTCATCGGCTACGACGCGCTTTCGGCCTACGGCTCGCCAAGTTACTACGCGATAAAAATGTTCAACGAAAATCTCGGCGACGAAATTTTGAACGCGTCGTCGTCCGCGACGCAAGTTCAAGGCAGCGCCACGCGCGACAGCAAGACCAGCGATATTTTCGTGAAGCTCATCAACCCGCAGGCGACGGATGAAACCGTGACGCTTGAAATCAACGGCGCAAAATCGCTCGCATCCACGGCGGAGATGACGATGCTCACTGGCAGTCCCGAAGACACGAATTCACTCAACCGCCCGCGCAACGTGGTTCCCGTCGTGACGACGCTGCGCGGCGTGAAGCCGCAGTTCACGCTCGCGCTGCCGGCGAACAGTTTTGTCGTGCTGAAATTCAAGGCGCGTTAAGATTTCCTTTTGGCAAACGAATGAAAAAAATTTCTCCCGTCCGCTTCGCGTTTTCGTCGATTTGTTTGGCGATGGCTTTGATGGCTCGTGCCGACAACGCGCGCAACCCGATCATCTTTGCCGACGTGCCGGACATGGCGATGATCCGCGTCGGCGACACCTATTACATGAGTAGTACGACGATGCACATGAGTCCCGGCGTGCCCATCATGCGGTCGAAGGATTTGGCGAACTGGCAGATTGTGAACTACGCCTACGACATTCTCGAAGACGTGGACGCGCTGAATCTCGCCAACGGAAAAAACAGCTACGGCAAAGGTTCGTGGGCGAGCAGCCTCCGTTTTCACGACGGGACTTTTTTTGTTTCCACTTTCGCGCAAACGACGGGCAAGACTTACGTTTATTCGACGAAGGACATCGAACACGGGCCGTGGAAAAAAACTTCGTTCAAGCCCATGCTTCACGACCATTCGCTTTTTTTTGATGACGACGGCCGCGTTTACATGATCACCGGCGGCGGCAGATTGCGGTTGGTTGAACTGACTGCTGACGCCAGCGGTTTGAAACCCGGCGGCTTCGACCAAATCGTCATCACAAACGCCAGCGCGCCCGCCGGGCCGAACATCGGGCTGAACGCCGAAGGCTCGCAGTTGTTCAAGCACGATGGAAAATATTATCTCTTCAACATCACCTGGCCGCGCGGCGGGATGCGCACGGTCGTCATCCATCGCGCGGATAAAATCACTGGGCCGTGGGCAGGCCGCGTGGCGTTGTCGGACAAAGGCGTGGCGCAGGGCGGGCTGATTGACACGCCGAGCGGCGAATGGTTCGCGTATCTCTTCCGCGATTTCGGCGCGGTCGGGCGCATCCCGTATCTCGTGCCGGTGAAATGGGCGGACGGCTGGCCCGTGCTCGGTGTGAATGGCAAAGTGCCGGACGAATTGAATCTTCCTGCGAACAAAAGTTTGATCTCTGGCATCGTCGCGCCGGATGAATTTGATCGTCAGCCCGGCGAACGCGCATTGCCGCTCGTCTGGCAATGGAACCACAATCCTGACAACTCGCTTTGGTCAGTCACGCAGCGTCCCGGTTTTCTGCGGCTCACGACTGGCCGCGTGGACAGCGAGATCGAAGCTGCCCGCAATACGCTCACGCAGCGCACCATCGGCCCCGAATGTTCCGGCTCGACTTTGATTGACGTGAGCGGGATGAAGGACGGCGACTTTGTCGGCTTGGTTCTGCTGCAAAAAAAATACGGCATCGTCGGCGTGAAATCTGATGGCGGGAGGAATTTCCTTGTCATGGTCAGC
>JANYDP010000328.1 GCA_025363535.1 Verrucomicrobiota bacterium
CAGTTCAATTCCGACACGCGCTGGCTGCTGCTGATTGGGGGCGTGATGATTTTCCTGCTCGTCTTCACTCTGCCGCACCGCAACGGCATCAGCCTGGCCGTAGATTATCTGATCCGCCGGAAAGCGGGCGACCTCGTTGCCAGCGAACCGCCGCCGGAAAAATAAAAGTAACCGCAAAATTTCCCGACGGTGTGCCAGCGCCCAGATCACGAAGGCGGCGGTGCGACCTTTGGCAACAACCGCGCAATGATCGCCAGTAAAACCACGACGACCACCGCGAGGATGCCCCAGAACACCACGCCGCCGGCTCCAGGCTGCCGACTCAAATCGGCCGCCGAACCTTTGAGCTGCTCCGGTGCGGACAGCGGGGCGGTGAATTTTTCTGCCGCCAGCAACTGGTCGGCAACCAGACTGAGATCATAGCTCGGTGCCGCCACGCGTAAATTGCCATAATACAGAAATACCGGAGCCTCGGCCCCGGCTTTGAACAAAATGCGCGTCACCGGATAAGTGACTTCGAAATTTTCCAATTCAACCGGCGGGTTGTCCCCATTGTCCGTCTGCACAATGAAGGTGTCGCTTTCCAGTGGTCGGCGCAGGGCGACTTCAAATCCGCGCGCCGCTTGATCGGGTTTATGAATCCACCGAGCACCGCCGAGATTCAGCCGGTACGCCGCACCCCGGCTGTCCGCCAAATCTTCGTACAGCAAAAACTCCCGCTCGAACAAGGTTGTCTTGGCTGTGCAACGAAAGTGTGTAATCGGTAGTTGTGCGTGCGGCAGTTTGAGCGCCCAACGACTGAGGTTTTTTTCTTTGGCGTCTGTCAGCGTCGTCACTGTGGGTTTGAGGGCGCGGCTGATGGAGGTGTGTTCGAGGATGTAGGGAATTTGTTTCCCGTCTTGCACCAACCGCAAGTCATCGAAGCCGAGACGCGCCTGCGCAAGAATATCCGAATCGAGTTCAATCTGCTGCGCCCCGTTGCGCGTCACCCGGACGGGTTTGCGGAAATTCCATGCGCTCACATCCAGCGGCGCACCTCCCGTAGAAACACCCGCCAGCACTTCCGGTGCGCGATAGTTCGGATTGTCCGCCGCAGAAAATTTCACCCCGGTCACGGCGACCGATTTCAAATTCATGCCCAGCGCGGCGAGATCGTATTTCGGGGCGGGACAATGTTCGTTGCCGGTGAGCAGATGAAACGCGCCCGCCTGCTTCGCGAGAAACACGAGATAGACCGGCCGCCGCTCAATGCGCACAGACTTGATCGGCAACGGCGGGTTGTTTTCGTTTTTGATCAGCAGCAGGAGTTCGCGCGACCGCACGCGTTGCTCCAGCGGCACGGAAAGATTTTCCGAAGCGGCCTGACCCTCGACGGCAATGCGGAAAACCGTGCCCTGGGTGATGGGTTGTTCACGGATGGCACTCTCCGACACCTGCGGCACCGCCAGCGTGACGGGGCGCGAGAAGAGCGGTTCGTCCGTCACAATCTGCACGCTCGCCACGTCCAGGTTCGCCGCGCCGAGGTTCAGTGAAAGCCGCGTTTCCGAGGGGTTTTCGTGACGCTCGGAAATTAATCCTGCTTTCCATTCAACGGGCGCGGATTCCGTTACGGTCGTGTGTACGCGCGCGCCGGTGAAGGGGATCGGCTTGGAATGTTCGTCAGCCACCGTCAGCCGCAACCATGCCCAAATGCCCGAGGCGAAGGTGAGTTGCAACCGACTCGCGCCATTCGGCTGACGGAACACCGGCTGGCCTGGCGCGAGCGTCTGCCAGATCCGGCCATCAGCGGAAGCCTCGATGCGAACGGGCTTGAGAAAATCCAGCGCGGGAGTTTCGAGTGTGATGGTGTCGAGTGGTTGCGTGAGGCCGGTTTCAATGGTGATGACCGTGGCGCGTGACTGCATCGTGACTTGAAACGATTTTACGGTGCGCACGATCTTCACGGTCGGAACCGGACGCTCGATGACGAACGGCACTTCGTTGCCGGCGTCGTCAAACAGGCGCAGATCTTCCAGCGCGGGCCGCGCGGCATCGAGGGTTTCCAGCGGCAGACTCAACTTGGTCAGGCCGGCGGTGGCGATGGTGAAAGATTGGTCGTACTGCCAGTCCGAGGGCAGGTTGGCGGCAGGGAGGGAAAAGCTCCACACTAACAGCAGGGTGCAAAACGTGCGGTTATCGAATGGTTTCATCTTTTGATTCTTTTTCTTTGGCGCTCGCGGTGAAGAAACGTTGATAGGCAAACGAAGCGAGCATCGCGATCACTGCCACACCGATGAACGCGCCGACCAGGTAAAGCTGGCTCAGATGCGCGAGGTCGTGGAAGAACAGTTTGATCAACGTCACCGTCAACAAACCCAGCGCGGCGTAACGAGCGGCGGGAATTTTTCGGACGATGCCGATCACGATCAGCACCAGCGCGAACAACGCCCAGCAAATCGTGTAGGTCATTTCACGCGCCAGAACGCCGCCGAATTCAAACCGCACCAGCGAACCGGCGGGCGTGAAGAAATCGGCGATTTCGATATTCATCAGCAGAAACGCGAGCACCGTGCCAAGTCCGGCGAGGATGGGCGGCACGTTGGATTTCAAAACCAGATTGCGTGGCGGTGCGAGCAGTTTTGCGCCAACGAAGAGGCACACGGTCACGACGCCGTAGGAGTAAAGGAACCAGTTGAAGATCGGCGTCGCGCTGCGTTCGTGATATTTGAGAACTTCAGGATTAAGCGCGAGCCGGACAAAAGCGGTGACGAGCAGCCCCACACCCACCAGTCGCAAACCCGGATGCGGCACGCGGTGAAACAGCCACAGCAACGCCGCGCCTTCCAGCGCCCAGCCGAGGGTGATCCATTGGCGGTCGAACTGGATCGGAAAAATCAGCGTGATGAAAAACAGCGCCACGCCGCCGAAGAACGCGAGCTGGTTCATCCGCGCCGCCGTTTCAGCGGGGATTTTTTTCAACACCACGACCAGACTTAGCAACGATGGAATCGCAAACGCGGCGGGGAGCAAACCCATCATCGGATTCGGATGCACCACCTGGACGAAGCGGTAGATAAGCAAGAATTGCGGCAGGCCGATCAGCGCCGCCGTGGCCCAGGGCACGGTTTTGTCGCTGAACTTTTTCAGGAACACGAATGGGAACAATGTGAACACGGCGAGGAAAACCAGATACCAGGCCAGCACCAGGTTCATCGGTTGATTCGCGTTGGTGGGAGCAAACCAGTTGAAGTGCCACTCCCATTGGAGCGCGGCGGTGCAAACCAGCGCCACTGCGGGCAAGGCCTCGAACGAAAACAGCTTGGTCAGTCCAAACAGCAGCACCACGAGCAGCAGGGCCAGGCCGAAGAGCGGCGAGGGGTTCATCAGATGCAGACGTATGCTGGCCATGATAAGCAACAGAAACGGCAGCGCGGCCGAGGCGGCGGGCAGCAGTGCGGCAAGATGGTTGGCATGGCCGAACTTTTCATTCAGTTGAACGCCGCGCGCAAAGGCGTCGGGTTTTAATTTCCGCACCGCCCACACGCTGACCACGACGAAGAAAACTGCGAACGCGCCGAGCAGATAAAACGAGGTCGGCATTCCCGTAAGTTCGACGGGGATTTTGAAAATCATCATGCCCGTCGCGGCGAGCGTCAGCAGCAGCACGGCGAACACCGGGAGCAAGGTGGCGGTTATCACGGCAACGATGATGGCCAGCACGTCCACGAGCAGGATGAACGGCCAGACGATGAACGAATCGCCGGGAAGTTTGAAAATCGGCACCAACACCAACGCCAGCGCGATGATCGGGAACAAGTGGCCCGGCCAGGTTTGGTGCGCCGCGCCGCGCTGGCGTTTGAAAAGCGTGGGTAGCAACGAATGGAAAATGGCGAAGACAAAATAGAATACGAGCGCGGGGTTCAGCAGTTCGTTGGTCAGGGAATGTTGCGTCCAAAAACCGAGCAGCGCGAACGCGGCGAGGCCGCCAGCGGATTGGGCGGCGGAGATTTTTTCATCCAGCAGCACGAGCGCGGCGACGATTAGATCCACGACGAACACAAAACCGAACATCAACCACGGACGTTGGGCGAGCGTGGGAAAATCCAGGAACCACAAGGTGAAAACGAACGTCAAGGCAATCAAGCCCAGCGCGGAACCGGTGAGCCACTCGTTCTGTTGTTCGCGGCGCTTCGCCCACCACGCGCCGACGAGATAGAGGGCGTTGAAGCCCAGCAGCACGGCGAGCGCGACGCAGATTTTATTCCCCTCAAAATACCTTTCCGATTCGAAGAATTTTCCGAGCCAGCCGATTTGCATGGTCGCTGTGCCGAGGGCGGCGAGGGTGGTGAGGAAAAACCAGCGCCGGTTCAGCGCGACGACCATCAGCCCGATGTCGAGAATGGCGATGTAGCCGAAGAGTCCGAGCGGATTGTCCACACCGGTCGAGAGCAACACCGGCGTAAGGAATCCGCCCAACATGCCGAGGATGGCGACGACGAGGGCGTTGAGCCGCACGGCGAGGAAGAACGCAGTGGTGGTGATGAGCACCATCAGCAGGAATGTTGGCAGCGGGCCGAAGAATTCAAATTGGTAACGCGCGCGGCAGGCATACGTGACGGCATAAAGAACGACCACGCCGGTGGCACAGAGCGTTTGCGAGAGGGCGGGATAATTTTTGCGCGACAGGACGACGCCACCGACGAGCAGTCCAAGTCCGGTGAGGAAACCCAGCGCGGCTTGCAGTTGCGGCGAGATGAGATGGTTGTCGAAAGAGTATTTGATGAAGAAGGCGACGCCCATGAACATCGCCAGGCCACCGACCCAGGCGACCATCTTCACGCCCATGAACTGTTCCCAGTTGATGGCGGGCGGTTTTTTTTCCAATGGCCGCACGACGGCTGGCCTTGTGGTTGCTGGCTGGAGGAGCGGCGGTGCAGGGGGGTCTTCCACGGGTAAAAGCGGAGGAGCGGCTTCCGTCAGAGGGGCTGGCCCTGGCACGGCGGGTTTTTCCCAAGCCGGTTTTCGCGCTGGCTCCACCGGCGGACCGGTTCGTTGCTGTTCCAGAATTTCCGCCCGCGTGGGCAGTGCGTAGGCCGGTGCCGCTGCTGGTGCTGGCGTTGGTTCGGTTGCGGACGGCTCGGGGGATTCGCGCTTGAGCCGGTGGACTTCGATTTCAAGTTCACCCAGGCGGCGGGTGAGTTCGTCGAGGCGATTGCGGGCGGCGACGGCGCGCACGATCAGCCAGAGGGCCAGACCCAGAGGAACGGCAATGACCAGCAAGACGACAAAGATCCATCCATCCATAATTTA
Source organism: Verrucomicrobiota bacterium (assembly GCA_025363535.1). GTDB lineage: Bacteria > Verrucomicrobiota > Verrucomicrobiia > Limisphaerales > CAIQOK01 > CAIQOK01. The sequence goes on from JANYDP010000328.1 coordinate 5,290, forward strand.
TCCTCTTCAGTGGTTCAACCGGTTAGGTGATTGGAGTGTGTGCTTGGCCGGCGCGCAGTGGCAAGCGGGAATAAAAACCGAACCATCCCGGACGGCCCACCAAACAAATTTCAAATTATTCCGCCACCTTCGCCGGACTTTGCCCAAGTAGTCAGAGGACAGAACCAAACAAACCATAACCAGTATCAAACGGAACCACACTTATGAAGAACCTCTGCATGACCACAACCCCCCAACCGGAAGTTGCGTGGCGACACAACGAATGTCCGCGCCCCGGACGCCCAGCCAATCATTTTGCGCCGGAAAGCCATCCGCCCAGTTTGATTTACCCCGGTGTCCGCAGGGC
>JANYDP010000339.1 GCA_025363535.1 Verrucomicrobiota bacterium
CGAGCTCGGCGTCCTTCAGGCAGGCCTTCGTCGGCGTCACGGTCCGCTCGAACAACGACTCGCAAAGCTGCTCCATCTTGGCGCGGGTGAGATTCTTCTGGATGTGCTTCGGCCCGGTGGCATCCGCCGTGATGAAGGCCAAATTGATGTCGTAGGTGGTGGAACTGGAGAGCGCGATCTTGGCTTTCTCAGCTTCTTCCTTGATACGTTGGAGCGCATCGGGCTGCTTACGCAAATCCATTCCGCTCTCGCGTTTGAATTCGTCGAGAATCCAATCCATCAGCGTATTGTCCCAGTCATCACCGCCAAGATGCGTGTCACCATTGGTGGCTTTGACTTCAAACACGCCATCGCCGATTTCCAAAACGGAAATATCAAACGTGCCGCCGCCCAAATCGTACACCGCGATCTTCTCGTCCTTCTTCTTGTCGAGACCGTAAGCCAGCGACGCGGCGGTGGGTTCGTTGATGATGCGGAGAACTTCCAAGCCCGCAATGCGGCCAGCGTCTTTAGTCGCCTGACGTTGCGAGTCGTTGAAGTAAGCAGGCACGGTGATGACAGCCTGAGTGATCTTCTCGCCGAGACGCGTTTCGGCGTCGGCCTTGAGCTTGGCGAGAATCATCGCGGAAATTTCCGGCGGCGAAAATTGCTTGGCCTTGCCTTCGACCTCGACTTCCACTGCGCAATCGCCGTTGCTCGCCTTCACGACCTTGTAAGGCATGCGCTTAATCTCTTCGCCGACCTCGTCGAACTTGCGGCCCATGAAGCGCTTGATGGAGTAGATCGTATTGCGTGAGTTGGTGACGGCCTGACGCTTCGCGGCATCGCCGACCACGCGCTCGCCGGACTTGGTGAACGCGACGACGGACGGCGTGGTGCGTTTGCCTTCGGAATTTTCCAGAACGAGCGGCTCGCCGGCGTCCATGACGGCCATGCAGGAGTTTGTGGTGCCCAGATCAATGCCTAATACTTTTGCCATAAATTAAAAATTGGTTGTTAACTGACGTGACCTTCCTAGCAAGAGCGGTGCCGCCCGGCGGAGAAATTCACCGAAGCGCTGTAAAAAAAGGGTGGATTTGTTCTTTTGATGATTTTCGCGGTTGGAAATTAGGCGACCTTTCGGGACTTGCTGTCACACTTAAAACGGGCGCGGCACAGTTTGGGTGGCGCAATTACGTTTCGGAATTTTTCTCGACTCCCGGTTTCTTCAGCGCAATTTTTCCTCATGGACAACGCCGTCAAACATTTCAGCGACAAACTTGAACACGAAACGGACTCTTGGGATTTGAAGTCGGCGCTCGATAACGGCGAACGCGTGGTCGTTCTTGATGCGCGCTCGCCGCAGAGTTTCCAGGTGGAACACATCCCGAGCGCGATCAATTTTCCGCACCGGACGATGAACGAAGAGTCCACCCGTCACCTGGATCGAAGCACGCTTTATGTGGTCTATTGCGATGGCATTGGCTGCAACGCTTCCACGAAAGGCTCGCTGAATCTGGCCCGCCTCGGGTTTCGCGTGAAGGAATTGATGGGTGGTCTGGATTGGTGGAAGCGCGACGGCTGCAAAACGGAAAGCTCCGCGTCGCCGCGCTGAAATTATTTACTCCCCGGCTTGACCGCTGGAATCTTCGCAAGATCCGGCGGCAGCTTGTCCGTCTCGAACGTCTCGACGAGCAGTGAAATCAAGCTGACGAACGGCATCGCGAAGTTCACCGCGCCGTTGGAACGGTCCACCACCATCGCCACGCCGACGACATTGCCACCGTGCGCGCGGACGATGTCCAAGGTTTCCTGCACGCGTCCGCCCTTGGTCACGACATCTTCAACGACGAGAATCTTTTCGCCGGTGGCGATCTTGAAGCCGCGCCGCAAAACCAATTTGCCATCCTCCTTCTCCACAAAAATAAATCGTAAGCCCAACTGCCGGGCGACTTCTTGGCCGATGACCAAGCCGCCCATCGCCGGCGCAACCACGGTGACTGCGCCCAGCGGTTTGAGCTTGGCCGCCAGGGCCGCGCCGAGTTTTTCGACGGCGGGCATCTGCTGAAGCGCGAGGGCGCACTGGAAAAATTGGCGGCTGTGCAGACCGCTGCGGAGTACGAAATGGCCTTCGAGCAAGGCGCCGCTGTCGCGGAAAATCTGGAGCGCTTCATCTTTTGTCATGCGGCCAGATTAAAATCAAAAAGAAAACTTCAAAAGTAAAAGTTTGCCACCGAGACACAGAGTTCACCGAGTTGGATTTTTACTCTGTGTTCTCTGTGCCTCTGTGGCTAGATTTCCCGCCGTGCCGAAATGGATCAAATTCATCATCGCGCTGCTGCTGCTGCCGGTTTGCTTCGGCGCGGCCTCGGCCCTGTGGCGCGTGCTCCAGGCGAGCGGCAGCGCTGACACCACCTGGGTGCCGTTGCTGGCCGGTGCGGCGTGCTGGCTGGTGATTTATTACATCCTGCCCAGGCCGATGTGGATCTACGTCTTCGGTCACGAACTGACGCACGCGGTCTGGACCTGGATTTTCTGGGGGCGGGTGAAAAAAATGAAGGTCACCTCCAATGGCGGGCACGTCATCATTTCCAAGACCAACTTCCTCATTGCCCTCGCGCCGTATTTTTTTCCGTTGTATGCGGTGTTGGTCGTCATCGGGTTCGCCCTCGGGCATTTAATCTGGGATTGGAAAAGTGTTTTGCCGTGGTTTCATCTGCTGCTCGGCACGGCGTACGCATTTCATGTGACGCTGACGTGGCATATTTTGCAAACGCGGCAGACGGACATTACTGAGCAGGGTTATGTGTTCTCGGCGGTGATTATTTTTCTGGGCAACGTGAGCGTGTTGCTGGTGGGCATCCCGTTGCTGGCGTCGAAAGTGAGCGTGTTTGCCGCCCTGGGCTGGTGGTTTGAAGGCATAGGCCAGGTCTTTCACCGGCTGGGGCGGTGGCTGTAAAATCGGGCGGCAGATAATTCAGCCTTGAATTGCGTCGCGAGTTCAGGCGAAATGCCAGCGCGAGAATTTTTTTACCGCTATGGATCTAGGCGACATTTTATCAAACGAGCAAATCATCACGGATTTGCAGGCAGCTGACCGCTGGCAGGCCATCGAAGAGTTGATCAACAACCTCGTGACCACCGGCAAGATCAAGCCCGAAAACAAGGCCGCCATCGCCGCCGTCGTCAAAAAACGCGAGACCTCCATGAGCACGGGCATCGGCTTTGGCATCGGCATCCCGCACGCCTCCACCGACCTGATCACCGAGGTCGTCGGTGCGCTGGGCCGCTCGAAGACCGGCGTCCAGTTCGACTCCCTCGACAACCAGCCCGTCAACCTCGTCATGCTTTTCCTCGTTCCCCAGGGCCAGTTTCAGAAACATCTCCACACGCTCGCCAACATCGCCAAGCTTTTGCACCGCGCCGAATTTCGCCAGGCGCTCGAACACGCGCCGGATGCGGAGTCCATGCTCAAGATCATCCGCGAGCACGGAAAAAAGTAATCCCTTCAACCACGAAACACACAAAACACACGAAAATGTTTTGTGGCGTCGTCGGCAGATTCTTTCGTGTGTTTCGTGTATTTCGTGGTTAAATCCTCCCCGTGTTACCACACAAACAAATTGAGTTAAATCTGCAGGCCGCCGTCCGCATGGTGCTGCCGGACGCCGATGTCTCCACTGTCCTCGTCCGTCCCTGCGATCCGAAGTTCGGCGACTACCAGACCAATGCGCTCATGTCGCTCGCCAAGGCGCGCAAACTTAATCCGCGCCAGCTTGCCACCGATGTGGTCGCGAAACTCGACGTGTCCGCCCTTTGCGAGAAGGTTGAAATCGCCGGGGCGGGCTTCCTGAATTTTCGGCTGCTGCCCGCAGCGTTTGCACAAACCATCAACGCAGCCGCCTGCGGGAAACATCTCTTCTTCGACCGCGCCGCCGCGCCACGCACCATCGTCATTGATTTCAGTTCGCCGAATGTCGCCAAGCCGATGCATGTCGGTCACATTCGTTCGACCGGAATTGGCGATGCGCTGCAACGCACGTTGCGCCTGCTCGGACATCAAGTCATCTCGGACAATCACATCGGCGACTGGGGAACACAGTTCGGCAAATTGCTGCTCGGCTGGAAAAGTGGAATCACCGGATTCAAAAATACAAACGAAGATTTACGATTAAAATTTGAACCCCTTCTCAAAGAAGATCCGATTGCTGCTTTAGAATGGTTATACAAAGTAATTAATTCTGCCTGTGATGGCCAGCCTGCTGTTCTCGAAGAAGCGAAAGCTGAACTCGTGAAACTCCAGGCAGGCGACGCTGAAAACGTTTCCATCTGGAAGGAGATGACCGCGCTGTCGCAAAAACAATTCGACACCATCTACGGCCGCCTGGGCGTGAAGTTCGACCAGGCGCTCGGCGAAAGCTTTTACAATCCCTGGCTCGGCCAAGTCGTGACCGGCCTGCTCGCGCGCGGCATCGCCCGCGAAAGTGAAGGCGCGGTCGGCGTGTTCAGCGATGGCTCCATGCCGCCCAAGGAAGATCCGTTTCTCGTCAGCCGCGACGGTGAATGGGTGGCCGATCCCGCGCTCGTCCGCAAGAGCGACGGCGGTTTCAACTACATGACCACCGACCTCGCGACGATTGACTACCGGCTCAAGACTTGGTCGCCGACCGAGATTGTTTATGTGGTGGACGACCGGCAATCACCGCATTTCAAAAAACTTTTCCTCACCTTCGCGCGCTGGAAGCAGGACGATGCGAAGAAGGTAAAGCTTGTCCATGTCGGTTTCGGGAAAATTCTCGGCGAGGATGGCAAACCCTTCAAGACCCGCTCCGGCGACACCGTCAAACTCGGCGACCTGCTGGATGAGGCTCAAGAGCGGGCGTTTGCCCTCGTTAAATCAAAACAACTGGAGCGTCCAGAAGCCGAGCGTGTGCCGGAAAATCTCTGGCCAGAAATTGCCCGCGTCGTTGGAATCGGTTCTGTTAAATACGCTGACCTGCTGCCGAACCGGCAGAGCGACTACATTTTCAATTGGGACAAGATGCTCGCCTTTAACGGCAACACCGCGCCGTATCTGCAATACGCCTACGCGCGCATCCAAAGCATTTTCAGAAAGGCGGAAACATCGAACATCGAACATCGAACATCGAACATCGAATTGAAGGCGGCGGAAGAGATCGCGCTGGCCCGGCACCTGTTGAATTTTGGCATCACGCTCGAAGCGGTGGCGGACGAATATCGCCCCAACTATCTCTGCAACTATCTCTACGAACTCGCGGGCAAGTTCACCTCGTTCTACGAAAATTGTCCGGTGCTCAAAGCCGACGACGAGGCCACGCGGGCTTCGCGGTTGGGTCTGTGTGCCCTGACCGCGCGCGTGCTCAAGCAGGGCTTGGAAACGTTGGGCATTGAAACCGTCGAACAGATGTAACCCCGGTGAGGCCGGCTTGGTCAGGGATCAGTAGATGCAATTTAGGAAGCGTCTTTTTACTCATCACGAGCATGAATTAATTTCTCCCGTTCTGGAGAGGTTTCTTCTTGTCTTTTCCAACCGCTTTTGACATGCTCCGAAGTCAGTTAGCAAAAACCAAACCGAACCGAAGTAACAACAACATCAGGAAGTTTATCATGAAAAAATCACTGGTCGTCGCATCTTTTGCAATCCTTAGTTTCCTTTCTTCCACCCAGGCCCAAACCATCGCCGGCTGGACGTTTCAAACGTCAGCCTCCACCAACAATATCATCGGAGCGGGCTTGACCCCCAGTTCGACTCAAAGCGGTGTTCTGGCGGATGTTGGCACAGGGACGGGCAGTGCCTTCCATGCCACCGCCGCGACGGCTTGGTCCATTCCTTCGGGGAATGGTTCAACCAACAGTTGGAGCGCAAACAACTGGCTGCAGAACGATTACTGGCAGTTTCAAGTCAGCACCCTCGGCAACTCGGGCATCGGCGTCTCTTGGGATCAAACCGGCAGCGCCACCGGGCCCAAGAATTGGGCTCTGCAATTCAGCACGGATGGCAGCATCTTTACCCAGTATGGAACTTATAGCGTTACCAGTTCGCCGGCTTGGAATCCAGGCGCGCCTTCGGGATCGCCTCTTGAATCGTTTGCTTTTGATTTAAGTTCGATCACTGCGCTGAATAATATTTCAGCGGCCTATTTCCGCGTTGTGGATCTTTCCCCGACCACCGGTGGGGCCATCAATTTGGGCAATGTTGGAACAGCCGGGACGGGCCGGATTGATAATTTCTTCGTGGCCGTCGTGCCGGAACCCTCCACCTTCGCGCTGCTGGGACTGGGTGTGCTCGGGTTGCGCACCCTGCGCCGCAAGCACTGATCGTTCACCTTGCTTTTGGGTAGGTTGATAGGAAAGAGCCGGATTCGTCCGGCTCTTTTTTATTGCTGAATAGGGCATTCGCCGAGCGTTGAACGTGGAACCGCCTCACGGATAAACCAGCCGCAGAAACACCGAGCCGTTCGCCGGATCAATGGGGATTTGCGACTGCGTCGTGTTCGTGGAGTTCGGTACCGTCGCCCAGTTGGTTCCCAGCCCGCCGTTCAACGCGTTAGTCTGGATTTGCAACCGCCAGCCCAGATGATCCGCTGGCCAGGACAGTTGCAGTTGATTGCCGACGACCTGCGTTACGAGGTTGGTCGGCACCAGGGAAACGGTCGGAGCCAGCACGGCGTTGAGGGTGATCCGGTTGATGTCGATGGTTGTGGCAAAGGTGTTGGCCGTAGCGCGCCAGCCGATGGCCAGCGCGTCAAAGCTGTTCGTCAAAAAATCTCCGCCGCTCGCGACGCCGCCGAATTGCGAAAGCAGCGTGCCATTCGTGGTGGTGCCGGAATAAAAAGTGTTCGTGATGGCGAGCGTGTTGGTGGCGGTCAGCTTGAAGGTCAGCACTTCCGTGTAAGGATTGCCTGCGACCAACGTGAGCGACGGTGCGGACGAAGCTGTGCCGACGGTGGTGCCGTTCGGTGAGTTGAAGCTGGGCGAGCCGCCGGTCGTGAGCACGTCTTGGTTGTTGTTGTTCGCGCCGGTCTGCGGCGGGCGGGTCAGGATTTGTGAATTCGCCCCGGTAAATGCGAGCTGGCCAACGTAGCCCAGCCATGTCTGCGCATTCCCTGTGGCATTGGGGGCGGCGGCACCAGTTTCCGTGCCGTTCATGCCGCCGGAGACGGGGTAATTTTGTCGGCTGTTATACAAGCCAAACCCGAGCGCGCTGGACTGCGTCAACAGGCCGGCGGTGTTGGTGAATGTCACCGTCATCGAAACGGTGTCGCCGATGGTCGCCAGCTTGACGGGCGTGCTCGTGAACAGCGCCTGTACTTCAATGCTGCCGCTGGTGGTGGCTGCGATCCCGAATTTCAAATGCCCGGGACCGATGCTGGGGACGGGGTTCCAGCCCTTCGCCGAAATCAATTCGTAGCTCGTAGCCGCGACGGTGGGGGCCGAGGGCGCGGCGTTGATGGTGCTGAAGGAAAAATTCTCGGAGAAGATCAGCGGCACGGTTGGCGTGGCGGAAACTTCGGCGGAGTTCGTGCCTTCGCCGCCGGCGTTGATCGCGGACACGACGTAAAAATAGGTCGTGCCGTTGGCGACTGACGTATCGGGATAATTCGTCACGGCGACATTCGCCAGCGTCGTATAAGCGCCGCCGCTGTTGGTGGCGCGTTTCACGTTGTAACTCGCGGCGGTGGCGGACGGCGACCACGTCAGCGTCACCAACTGGTTGGTTGCTGTCGCGAGGAGATTCATCGGCGCAAACGGCACGGCCAGCGAGTTCGAGGTCACGATGAGTTTCACCACTCCGGCGGTGTTGGTGTCGTAGGCGTAGCTGTGCGCGAACGGCAGGGAACCCAGCGCGGGCGGGCTGCCGCTTAACGTGCCGGTGTAGGTCATCACCGTGTAGGCGCCGTTCGTGAATCCGCCGCCGCCGGAAAAATGATTCGTGCCGCCGAGCGCGAGATTGCCTTTCACGGCGAGCGTTGCGGCGTTGGTGCCGAGGACATAGTTGATCGTTGTGGTCGGCGTCAGTGTGAGATTGTTGCTCACGGTGAAGGTGCTGGCGGACAGCGTGAGCGGGCCGTCATCAAAGGCGTTGGTGTTTTTCAGCGAACCGACGGCGTTGTAAAACGCGAAGCTGTTGCCGTAGCCGTTGGTGGTGAGGCCTTCAAAAGTAAACGGTGTGTTCGTCGGTGCGCTGTTGGTGATGATGACCGAGGCGTTGAACATCACGAAGGTATTCGAGGTGGTGGAGGTTTTCAGATTGCAGTCAATGAACTGCGCGCCACTGACATTGTAGAGATCGAAGTTGCGGTTGCCGGTGAGATTGACGCGGTTGAAGACGAGGTTGGTCATCGGCATTTCTGTGCGTGCCCAGAGGACGCCGATGGGATAGTTGTTGATCGAAGTGGCGGTGATGTTGCTGAAGGTGATGTCGCGAAAAATCGGCGTCAGACCGGTGACGGCGGCGACGGCCTGCGTCGAAGCGAAATACGGCGAGACGCCGCTGGGCGTGCCGATCAAGGTGTAGTAGCCGTAAATCTGAATCGGAAAATGTACGTTGGTCATGCCGATGTTGAAGTAGTTGATGTTCTGCACGAGGCCGCCCCGGTCGTTGTCGGACTTGATGCGGATGCCGTTGTCCGTGCCGTTGAAGGTGCAGTTCGCGACGGTGAAGTTGGCCACGCCGCCCGAGGTGCCGCTGCCGATGGAAACGCCGTGGCCGTTGCCGTAGGTGTTGTTGGTGATCAGCACGTCCGAAGTGCCGCCGCCGCAGGTGAAGTCGTCGTCGCCCACGCTGATGTTGCAGTTCTGGACGAGGATGCTGGTGCCGGTGACATCGCAGGCGTCGGTGTTGTGGCCGGGCGTGACGGGATCGCTGGAGGACGGCGCGCGGATGATGACGCCATTCACGGTGACATTGGCCGTGCCGCTACCGCCGAGGGCGATGTGAAACATGGGTGAGTTGGACAGCGTCACATTTTGAATCAGAACGCGGTTGCAGGACGAAGGTGAAATCATCCGGGGGCGATCGGCGATGTTGTTGTTAGTATTGGCCCACGGCCACCACGGGGCACCCTGTCCGTCAATGGCACCCGACCCGCTGATCTCGATGTCCGTCAAGCTTGAGCCGGAAATAAAATCACTCACGTTCGTAAACCAGTAGGCGGGGCCGTTGGTGACCCAGGTCATGGGATATTGTCCGAACGGCAGCATCCGCAAGATCGCCCCGCCGTCAATTTGCAGATTCACCCGGCTCTTGAACGCCAGCGGGCCGCTCAAAAAAATCCCCGGCGGAATTTCCACGGTGCCGCCGCTCAGGCCATTCGTCGTGCCGCCCAATGTCGCGGCGTTGATCGCGTTTTGAATCGCCGTCGTGTTGTCGGTTGAGCCGTCACCCACCGCATTATAGGGGGCGTTCGTGATGACGAGGATGTTGTTGGTGTTGATGCTCGGCAGGAGCGGCGTGGCCAGCGCGTCGGCGAGGGAGAGCACGGTGAAAATGAGCGCGACCGTAAAACGTCTGAGATGCATAATATGAATTGGTTGAATCTAGCAGGTTTCGCCCCGAACACATCATGGACTTGGGCAGAACAGGCACAAAATAGTGCATGCCCGCCGGAAATTTCCACCGTGACATTTCCCGAAATAATTTTCAGCGGGCGGCACAGGCGGTGCGTTTTTTTCACCCCGTTATGCCGGATTCACTGCGGCAAATGCCTTGTCGGTTGTGGTGCAGTGGCCGATATAATGTCTGTTATCGTCATGTTCATGTTGCCTCGATTCAGAGAACCCTTGTCGTTTGGTCGGTTCCTAGTGTGCGTTTTTGGAGTGGTGCTGCTCATTGCCCCTGTGGCGCGAGCTTTGCCGGCTTTTCCCGGGGCAGAAGGATTCGGTGCGAACGCGGTGGGCGGACGCGGCGGCACGGTTTATCACGTCACCACCACGAATGATTCTGGCGCGGGCAGTTTGCGCACGGGCGTCAGTGTGGCCAACCGCACCATCGTCTTTGATGTCTCCGGCACCATCAACCTTGCGTCCAGCCTGCTCATCACGAAAAGCAACCTCACCATTGCCGGCCAGACCGCGCCCGGCGACGGCATCTGCCTCAAGGGTTGGCTGACTTCCGTGCAGAACGTGCGCGACGTGGTGGTGCGGTATATTCGCTGCCGGCCCGGCGATGCCGCGTGCCCGACGTTTCAGGATGATGCCTTTCATTTCGTGAACGCAACCAATTGCATTGTGGATCATGTCAGCGCCACCTGGAGCATTGACGAATGTTTGTCCTGCACCTGGTCCACCAACGTCACCGCGCAATGGTGCATCATCGGCGAAAGCCTGAAAAATTCCTGCCACGTCAAAGGCGCGCATGGCTACGGTTCGCTGATCCGTTACGCCAACGGCGGCGTCACCTACCACCACAATCTTTACCTCGACAACGACAGCCGCAATCCGCGTCCCGGCGACGACATCCATCTCGATTTTGTCAACAACGTGGTCTATAACTGGGGCGGCACGGCGGGCTACAATGCGGATGACACCCTGGACCACACCAACATTCCCACCACATACTGGTTTACGAACGTCCTCAATTACGCCGGCAATTATTTCATCGCCGGACCGAGCACGGGCAGCGGACATTTGACCGTCGCGTTCGATTCGGGCACGACCAATTCGCTGCAATGCCAGATCTTTCAGTCGGGAAATTTCATGGACAGCAACAAGAACGGTTTGCTGGATGGCACCGACACTGGCTGGAGCATGTTTGGCTCGCCCTACACCCAGCTCGCCAATCGCTTTACCGCGCCGTTGGTGAACACCGACAGCGCGAAAATCGCCTGTGAGCGCGTGCTGGCCTTCGTCGGCGCATCGGCGGCGCGCGATACCGCAGATGTGCGGCTCATCAACGACGTGCGCATACAAACCGGCGCGCTCATTGATTCAGAAACCCAGGTCGGCGGCTGGCCCACGCTCAATTCCGCCGTCGCCTCACCAGACACCGACCAAGACGGCATCCCGGATTATTGGGAGGTCGCGGCGGGTTGGAGCGCGAGCGTGGCGAACAACAACCACGTCAACGCCGATGGCTACACCGATCTGGAATGGTATCTCAACTGGCTCGCCGCGCCGCATGCCTTGTGCAATCGCAACGGCTATGTGGACGTGAACCTGCGCGCGGCCTTGAACGTCACCAACGCCTTCACCTTTGGCGGCCCGACCGCCAGCAATGGCACGGTCGGGCTGCTGGGCGACGGCTTCACCGCGCGGTTCATCGCCCCGGCGAACACCAATGGCCTGGCCAGTTTTAATTTCAACGCCACCAATCCCGCCACCGGCATCGGCTTCGGCCCCGTGACCGTGAACCTGCTCATCACCACGATCGATGCCTTGAACCACGAGCCGACGCTCGCCGCGATTTCCAACCAGACCGTCATCGCCGGCGCGACGTTGACGTTCACCAACAACGCCAGCGACGCCGATGTTCCGCCGCAAACCCTGAGTTACTCGCTGTTGAATCAACCCGGCGGTGCGAGCGTCAATCCCAGCAATGGTATTTTCAACTGGCGTCCGCTGATCGCGCAAAGCGGCAGTTCCAACTTTATGAAAGTCATCGTGACGGACAACGGTTCGCCGAGCCTCAGCGCGACGCAGGCTTTCGCCGCCCTGGTCACCACACCCGCAGTGCCGCAGGTGCAGTCGCCCGCCAACACCGGCGGAGTGTTTGGCCTCACCGTCAACGGCGACAGCGGGCCGGACTACATTTTGCAGGCGTCCACGAATTTGTTTTTATGGAACGGCCTTTACACCAATCCGTCGCCCGTGCTGCCCTTCAACTGGACGTACACCGGCGCGAGCAATTTCAACCAGCGCTTTTACCGGATCCAACTCGGGCCGTGAAATCCCTCGTAACTTTCCTGACGCCGGGTCACTCTGACCTGACGCAGCCATTTATGACCAAAGCCAGCCTGATCGGATTTCTGTGTTGCCACCTCGCCGCGTCCGCCGTCGAGGTGCCCACGACCAAAACTTTTGACGTGCGCGAACTAGGCGCGAAAGGCGACGGCACCACGTTCGACACAGCGGTCATTCAAAAGGCGCTCGATGATTGCGGCGGTTCGGGCGGAACGGTAAAATTTCCGGCGGGAACATTTCTCAGCAAACCGCTCACGCTCCGCACCAAGATCACGGTGCTGCTCGAAGCCGGCGCGACGCTGCTCGCCTCGACCAACCAGGCCGATTTCATGAAGGTGCCCGGCGACTGGCTCAAGGCCACGGGCGGCGGGGATTTCGTTCCCTTCATTGGCGGCAGTGATTTGACGAACGTGACGATCACTGGTGCGGGAATCATTGATGGCGGCGGCGCGGTCTGGTGGGAGGAGGCGGAGAAAGCGCGGCAGAAAGTTTCCGGCTTCACATTGCCGCGCCCGAACCTGATCGTCTTGAATCGCGGAAAAAATATCCGCTTGGCGGGAATCACGCTGCGCAACTCGCCCAAGTTTCATTACGTGCCGACGGACTGCGAGGACGTGCTGATCGAAGGTGTCACCATCCTTGCGCCCGAGCGCGCGGCGAACACGGATGCGATTGATCCGAGCAACTGTCGCAATGTAAAAATCTCCCACTGCCTCATTGACGTGGGCGACGACAACGTGGCCATCAAGTCCGGCAAAAAAGTCGAGGGTCGCGAGTTCGGCTGCGAGAACATTGAGATCAGTGACTGCACGATCCTGCATGGCCACGGCATTTCCATTGGCAGCGAAACCGTCGGCGGCGTCCGTAACGTGACCGTGACGAACTGCTCGTTCACCGACACCGACAACGGCATCCGCATCAAATCGAGGCGCGGCAAGGGCGGCGTGGTGGAGAACATCACCTTCACCGACCTCACGATGACGAATGTGCATCCGGCCATTTCCATCGCGCCTTACTACCAGCAAAGCACGCACGCGAAATATCCTCAGAACGATTCGGCGCAGCCGGTGACCGAGACCACGCCCATCTTCCGCAATATCACGATCAGGAATGTGACCGGCAATTCCACGAAGGACGTTGGTCTCATCGTGGGTCTGCCGGAAAGCCTGGTTGAAAATGTCCTGTTGGAAAATATCCGCCTTACTGCGACGGAAGGCCTGACCATCGCCAATGCCAGGGGGATTCAACTCAAGCACGTTCAAATCACCGCCACCAAAGGCGGGCCGATCATCGCCGACCACGCTCAAATTGAAGGAATGTCCGATGCAAAAAATTAATCTTACCGGCGGATGCATCTCGCACCGCTCGACCTCGGTTCACAACGACGCCGGAGTGAAAGCGGTGCTAAAGTCACCGCACTCCAGACGCTCCGCGATATTCGTTGGCCCCGTGTCCGCGCGCCAGCGTTTGGAGTGCGGCGCGTTCACCGCCGCTTTCGGGGCGGGCGTGTGGCTGGCAGTTGGCGTGTTCGTTGGTTCACTCTTTCCCACCAGCGCCGCGCCCGTCGCGAGCTTTGCCGGCAAATCTCCGCTGCAATGGTCCGTCCGCATGGCGGATTCACAAATGAAGCGCCTCGGCGACCGGCTCGCGTGGACGGAAGGTGGCAATGCGAAATGGGATTACACCGCCGGCCTGTTCACGTTGTCGTTGCTGAAACTGAACGAGTGCGAAACCGATCCAGCCCGCCTGCACTTCGTCACCAACGCCATCGGCAGCTTCATTTCGGCGGATGGAAAAATCCAAGGCTACAAACCCGGCGAATACCAACTGGACGCCCTCAACCCCGGCAAGACCGTGCTCGCGCTGTGGCAGCTCACGAAGGAGGAGCGTTATGTGAAATGCGCGATGCTGCTCCGGCAGCAGCTCAACACGCAGCCGCGCACCGGCGACGGCGGCTTCTGGCACAAGCAGAGATACACCAATCAAATGTGGTTGGACGGGCTGTTCATGGCCGCGCCGTTCTACGCCCAGTGTGCCGCGACCACGCTTTTCTGCGCCGCGCCGACCGATTTCGACGACGTCGCGAAACAAATCCGTTTGATGGATGAACATGCTTACGACCCGGCGAGCGGTTTGTTCTACCACGGCTGGGATGACAAAAAAACTCAGGCGTGGGCCAATCCCGCGAATGGTTGCTCCTCCAATTTTTGGGGCCGCGCCGGCGGCTGGTACGCGATGGCGCTCGTGGACACGCTGGATTTCTTCCCGACCAATCATCCCGCCCGAAAGGACATCCTCACCACGCTGCAAAAACTTGCCGCCGGCGTTGTGAAGCATCAAGACCCGGTCAGCGGCGTCTGGTGGCAAGTCATGGATCAAGGCGGACGCCCGGGCAACTATCTTGAAGCCACCGCCTCGGCGATGTTTGTTTACGCGCTGGCCAAAGGCGTGAATAAAAATTATCTCCCGCCGAATTATGTCCCCGCAATTCTCAAGGGCTACCAGGGCATCCTCAAAAATTTCATCCACTCCGACACCAACGGCGTGGTCAGCCTGACGCAATGTTGCCAGGTCGCGGGACTGGGTTTCACCAGCAGCGGCGGGCGTCCGCGCGATGGCAGTTTTGATTACTACGTCAGCGAACCAATTGTGGAAAATGATCTCAAGGGTGTCGGCCCCTTCATCCTCGCCAGCTTGGAGCTGCAAAAACTTCAGGCCCAACCGCCGACCACCCGGAGACATCTTTTGTCCGGTGACAAGGACTGAGCACGCTCAAGCCCGGGCGAGTTTGTCCTCTAAAACCGCCTACACAATTTTCATTACGTTGTGCATTTCAGCCCGTATTTTGGCGCGCGGAAAAGGCGTAAGCTGACGACACTGATTTAATTTTTTTATGACCAAATATTTGAAGATCGAAAAATTCTCGCTCGGCATGGGCGACCGGTTTGCCCACCAGGCCAAGGCCCAGCTTCAAGCCTGCCTCCTGGCCGCCCAACAGGGCGTCGAAGTCATCCCCGTCTGGAACAAATCCAACCGCGAGCACATCACCATCGGCTCCGAACCTTCCGGCGCGCGGACAGCGGCGGACGCGGCGGTCAAGGAACTCGGCTGGAAAAAACCTTACCATGTGGACGCCGACCACATCCGTTTGGAAACCGTGGATCGCTTCCTGCCGCACGCGGATTTTTACACGCTGGATGTCGCCGACTGGATTGCCAAACCCGCCGACGCTAAAGCGCTGGCTGCTTTTGTCAAACGTCATCCCGAACTCGCCGGCAAAGTTTCCATCCCCGGCATTGCCCAGCCGTTCACCATCACCAGCGCCGAGGTCGAGCGCATCGCCGGCAAATATCTGCTCGCCGTGCAGGAGGCCGGGAAAATTTACCGCCACATCGCCAAGGCCAAGGGTGAGTTGAATTTCATCACCGAAGTTTCGATGGATGAAACCGACCGCCCGCAGACCCCGCCGGAATTGCTCGTGATCCTGGCGGCCATCGCGGATGAAAAAATTCCGATCCAGACCATCGCGCCCAAGTTCACCGGCCGTTTCAACAAGGGCGTGGACTATGTCGGCGACGTGGCGCAGTTCGAAAAGGAATTCAACGACGACCTGGCCGTGATCGCCTTTGCCATCCAGCAATACGGCCTGCCGCCCACGTTGAAACTCAGCGTGCATTCCGGCAGTGACAAGTTTTCCATCTACGCGCCGATCCGTCGCGCGCTTGCGAAATTTGGCTGCGGCCTGCACATCAAGACTGCCGGCACGACGTGGTTGGAAGAAGTCATCGGCCTGGCGGAAGCCGGCGGCGACGGTCTCGTGATCGCGAAGGAGATTTACGCCGAGGCGCTGGCCCACACCCAGGAGTTGTGCGCGCCGTACGCCACGGTCATTGACATTGATCCCAAGAAGCTGCCGTCTGCGGCCACGGTCAACAAATGGACCGCCGAGCAATACGTCTCCGCCCTGCGCCATGATCAGAAGAATCCGGCGTTCAACCCGTCACTGCGGCAGTTGATTCACGTCGGCTACAAAGTCGCCGCCAAGCTGGGCGACCGTTATCTCGATGCGCTCGAAGCACACGAGGCATCCGTCTCGAAGAATGTGACCCATAACCTTTTTGACCGGCACGTCCGGCCGCTGTTTTTGAAATGACACACGGCGTGAAACGTGAATCACGTTTCACGTTTCACGCATCACTCCTCACACCATGAAATTTATCCACGAAGATTTTTTGTTGCAGACCCGCGCCGCGCGCAAATTGCACGGCATCCTCAAATATTTTCAAGGTGTCCAGTTGATGTCGGGCTGGTTGGGGTCTTTCCCGTTGGCGTCCACGACGTAGTCGTATTTGAAATACTGCGCGTGGCCGTCGGAGAAAGTTATTTGTCCACCCTGATTGTGCCGCGAGGAAAAGCGCGTGATGTAACAATGCGGCGTGGCTAGATCAATCTTGTTGGCGGCGCTGCCACGAAAAAGTTCATCGGAACGGTTATGGACATCGGAGAACAGCGCGAAGGCCGATGGATGCAGGATGTTTTGCGTTTTCAAAGTTTTCCCGCCTTGGGAATTCATCGAGTAGTTGAACAGCGGGCGCGCGCCGGGGCGCATATTATGTTCCGGCTGGTTGTTGGCGCTGGGGACGTCGTCCGGGGCGGAGATGCCTTGGCTTAACGCCGTAGGGCAATTGAAAATGGATTTCTTGTTGTAGAATCCGATCGGGTCAACGTCCCAATAATACAGCGTCTTGTCAGCGATGTTGGGCGGGAGCGCGTTGAACCACACATTGTCGCCGATGCCGGTGTTGTGAAAGGTCTGCACATCGCCCCAAGTTGGATTGTCCTGCTGCATCAGGCTCGTGACTTGGTAACGCGGAAATGGGAACGCCTCCTTGTTGTCGCCGACATACAACGTCTGCGCGATTCCCCACTGTTTCAGGTTGCCGAGACAGACTGCCTGCTGCGCTCTGGCCTTCGCTTTCGCCAGCGCGGGCAACAGCATCGCCGCCAAAATTGCGATGATGGCGATGACCACCAGCAATTCGATCAAAGTAAATCCGTTGGAATTTTGGCGCGTGAATTTCATTTTTTGGCTGGCTTGAATTTTTACCAACACGGTTAGTCGAACGCGGAGAATTCTGAACAGCCCGCATGACGCCCGTGTGTCATGGCGGTCACGATTGCGCGACAAAAAAAATTTGGGCGCGCGGCGAGAAGGAAAGTGAACGGCAGGTGGACGTGCAAAAATAAAAATAGTTTCTGCATCGTGGCGAATTCGCCATCTGCCTGTAACGCTCCGGGTGAATACTCTTTGGCGCAGAGAAAACGTGTTTCTCTCAAACCAAACATAAACAATAAAACCAAACCCGATGAAATTAAATCCCTTCGCCAGTCTGTTAGCGGCGTTGCTTGTGTCGCTGACGGCGGCGCACGCACAGATCACCACCATCACCTCATGGACTTTTGACGGTCTGCCCATCGGCTTCAATCCCAGTCCCGCGCCGGCCATCGGCAGCGGCACAGCCACGGCGTTGAACATGGATTTGTATCTGACGCCCGGCGCGAGCACGAACGGTTCCGATGTGCTGGTCAGCGCGGGCGGTTCGGATTTGTCCGGCACAAATGCCTGGCGCGTTCGTGGCGTGAAGAACACCGCCACCGCCGCCAACGGCTGGCATTCGTCCGCACCGATCGGCACGCAGGGCGGGCAGTTCGCCGTCAGCACCGTGGGTTACGGCAACATCAGCGTGTCGGCCGACGTGAACACGACCGGGCAGGGCGAGGCCAACTTTGGAATTTTTTATACGCTCGACGGCACGACGTGGACGAACGCGACGATCACTTCCGTCGGCGGGACGAACGGCACGACCATTCAAAACAACAACAGCAGCGCGAACACGCTGACCGGAACTTATGCCAAACTTTCCAGCACGGGCAGCGGCTGGAACAACCAGATCACCGCGTCCATCCCCGGCGCAGGCAGCAATGTGAACTTCGCCATCCGCCTCGTCAACGCCTCGACGGGTGTTGATTGCGTCAATGGCGCCGGGACGGCTCTCAACAACACGTCCGGCAACTGGCGCTTCGACAACGTCATCATCAGTGGCACCGCCGGCGGCGGCACGCTGAACACGCCGCCGACGCTCACCAATTCCGCGACGGCCACGGTGGACGGCCCGTTCACCAACCGGTTCGCGGATGACGCGGTGTGGCGCGCGGGCATCACCAGCATCAAGATCAACAACGTGACGTTGACGAACACGGCCTACGCGATTTCGGCGGGCAAAATTATTTACACGCCGTCGGTTTCCGCGCTGCTGCAAATCAGCGGTTCAAAAAACATCGTCATCAGTGCGACGGGCTACAACAATGATTCCGTCGTCCAATTCATCGGTGCGGGCGCGGCCAAACAATTGTTCTTCACGTCGCAACCGGCGGCTCCGTCCGCCAACGGCGGAACCTTGGTGGTGAATCCCGCGCTCAACGTGGTGGATCAATACGGCAATCTCGCCACCAACAATTCCGCTGTATTCACCGCCACGCCCAACGGTGCATGGAGTTTCGGCTTCGGCAGCGTAAGCGTGCAGCCGCTCACCGGTGGCACGGTGGTTTTCACAAACTTGTCCGCCACGAGCGCCGCTGCGGTCAACGGCGCGACCATCACATTCACCGCGAGCGGAGCCGTCGGCTTGGGCGGTTTGGTTTCCACGGTGACCAATTCTGCGGCCTTCAACATCCCCGCGCCGAGCGTCGGCGGATTTGCGCGCGGCAACGTGGCCGTGTTCCAACTGGACCGCGTGACGAAAAATTCCACGTTCAGCATTGTGGAATTGAATCCGACGAACGCGAATCAAACGTCGCCGGTCCACACGTTCGCCGTTCCCGCGACCGGCTCGAACGCGCTTCGCAATGCCAGCTCCGGTTCCACCGGCCGCCTGACGACGAGCGATGACAACACGTTGCTGACCTTCACCGGTTTCGCCGACGGCTCCTCGGCCACGGCAGATTCCACCGCGATCAATCCGCGCGGCGTCGGGACATTTGATGCGGCGGGAAATTTTAATTTGCCGACCACTTACGTCGGCGTCGGCGGCAGCACGGGCAACCCGTATTGACTCACGGCTAAATGTTACCGGAGGCTGGAGTCATTGGAGCTTGGTTGCCTCACGATTCAGGTTACCCAGG
>JANYDP010000389.1 GCA_025363535.1 Verrucomicrobiota bacterium
GGACACGCCGGTCACATGGCCGGAGCGATGCCAGAGAGCGGCGCTTCGACCAACCAGGACGCGCCGACCGAATTCACCGTGGCCGTCGAACGGCAGCAGCAAATCGGAGTCACTTACGCGACGATTCAGAAACAGCCCTTCACGCACACGGTTCGCGCGGTCGGCATGGTTGCCTACGACAAGCAACGTCATTGGGATTACGTCACGCGCGTTGAGGGTTATGTGAAAAATCTTTCCGTCTTCTCGCGTGGCGAACTGATTGAGAAGGACGCGCCGATTCTCACGATTTACAGCCCGGACTTGCTCACGACGCAACGCGAGTTTGTGGACTTGCTCAACATGCGCGACGAAGCCAAGGCCAAAGGCAGTCGCGCCGTGATTGAAAGCACCGAGCGGTTGGTTGAAGCAGCGAAGCAACGTCTGCATTTGTGGAACATCACCGACGACCAGATTGCTGAGTTGGAGAAGAACCGCAAACCATCCGAAAATTTAACCCTTCGTTCGCCGTTCAAGGGCGTCGTGCAAGACCTTGGCGTGGATCAAGGCCGGCGCGTGATGGTTGGCGATCATTTGGTGGACATCGCCGATCTTTCGGTTGTGTGGGTTTGGGCGCAGTTCTATCAGGACGAACTGCCAATGCTGAAAAAGGATTTGCCCATCACCATCACGTCTTCGTCGTATCCCGGCGAAAAATTCCCCGGAAAGATTTCCGTCGTTGACCCGTTCATCAACGACGCGACGCGCACAGGTCGCGTGCGAATTGATGTTGAGAATCCCGACCTGAAGCTGCGCCCGGATATGTATGTGGATGCCGAATTGACGATGGACATGGGTGAGGGCGTGGCCGTGCCGTTCAGCGCGGTGTTGCCCACGGGCAAACACAACATCGTTTTCGTGGACAAAGGCGAAGGGAAACTTGAGCCACGCTTCATCGAACTCGGCCGCAAGTATGGCGACTTCTACGAAGTCAAATCCGGCTTGAAGGAAACCGAACGGGTTGTCACGAGCGCGAACTTCCTCATTGATGCCGAAGCCAAGGTGCAAGGCGCGTTGAAGTCCTGGTAAGCGAAAGAGCGCACGTCATGGAAACGAACACTCCCACCGAGCCACGGAAACCGTATCTGCTGGAACGCATCATCGAAGCCAGCGCGCGGAATTTCTTTCTCGTCTTCATCCTCGCCGTCTTCGGCATCGCGGGCGGCATTTGGGCGTTGAAGAAAACGCCGCTCGACGCCATCCCGGATTTGAGCGACGTGCAAGTGATCGTCTATACGGATTGGGAAGGCCGCTCGCCCGACTTGGTGGAAGACCAAATCACTTACCCGATTTCGACCAAGTTCATTGCCGCGCCAAAGGTCAAATTCGTGCGCGGCGAGTCCATGTTCGGCAAGTCATTCATCTACGTCATTTTTCAGGATGGCACGGACATCTATTGGGCGCGCTCACGCGTCATCGAGTATTTGAATTCTGTGCGTGGCATGTTGCCGGAAGGCGTAAATCCCGTCATCGGCCCGGATGCTACGGGCGTCGGTTGGGTTTATGAATACGCGCTGGTGGACAAGACGGGCAAAAACAATCTGGCTGATCTGCGTTCCTTCCAGGACTGGCATTTGCGCTACGCGCTCGAATCCGTCAAAGGCGTCAGCGAAGTCGCGCCCGTTGGCGGCTTCGTGAAGCAATACCAGGTTGACCTCGACCCGAACAAACTCGCCGCCTACGGCATCCCGCTCAACGAAGTCGTCAACAAAATCCGCATGTCGAATGGCGACGTGGGCGGGAAGATTTTTGAAGTCGGCTCGACCGAGTATTACGTCCGGGGACGCGGCTACATCAAGAACATCGCCGACATCGAAAACGTCCCGCTCAAGACGCAAAACGGAACGCCTGTCTATGTGAAGAACGTCGGCACGGTGCATCTCGGCCCGGACATCCGGCGCGGAGTCGCCGAACTCAATGGTGTGGGCGAAGTGGTCGGCGGCATCGTCGTGATGCGCTACGGCGAGAACGCGCTGACCGTCATTGATGGCATCAAGAAGAAGCTGGAGGAAATCAAACCGTCATTACCCGAAGGCGTCGAACTCGTCACGACTTACGATCGCAGCCAGTTGATCAAACGCTCCATCAGCACGCTGCGCGAAAAGCTCATCGAAGAAAGCATTGTCGTCGCGCTCGTTTGCCTCGTCTTCCTGTGGCACATCCGCTCGGCGCTGGTCGCCATCATCACGCTGCCCATCGCGATTCTGCTTTCGTTTCTGCCGATGTATTGGATGGGTCTAACCTCGAACATCATGTCGCTCGGCGGCATCGCCATCGCCATCGGCGCGATGGTGGACTCGGCCATCATCATGGTCGAGAACGCGCATAAGTTTCTTGAACATTTCCGCGAGGAGAAAGGCCGTGACCCAACCGGCGTTGAACGAGTCGAAGTCATCATCGCCGCCGCCAAGAGTGTCGGGCGTCCGCTTTTCTTCGCGCTGCTCGTCATCACGGTAAGTTTCATTCCGGTGTTCTCACTCGAAGCGCAGGAGGGACGGTTGTTCAAGCCGCTCGCATTCACGAAAACCTTCTCGATGTTCTTCGCCGCATTGCTCGGCGTATCGCTCGTGCCGGTGCTGATGCTGTTGTTTGTGCGCGGCAAAATCACGCCTGAAGCGAAGAACCCAATTAACCGCTTCCTGATTTGGGCTTACCAGCCATTCGTCAACTTCGTGCTGCGCTTCCGCTGGCTCACGCTCATTGTCGCGCTTCTCATCATGGGCGTGACGATTTATCCGTTCCAGAAGCTCGGCAAGGAGTTCATGCCACCGTTGAACGAAGGCGACATTCTGTTCATGCCGACCGCCGTTCCCGGTATGACGATTGCCGAGGCGACCAAAGTTTTGCAAGTCCAAGACCGGATGTTGCGGCAGTTCCCCGAAGTCGAATCGGTTTTCGGCAAAGCCGGCCAGTCGGAAACTCCGACCGACCCCGCGCCCGTTTCGATGTTTGAAACCGTGCTGCGCCTCAAACCGCCAGAGCAATGGCGTCCCGGCATGACGTGGGAAAAGCTCATCGCCGAGATGAACGAGAAGATGAAGACGCCCGGCATGGCGAACATTTTCTGGATGCCGATCCAGACACGCACCGAAATGCTCACCACCGGCTTTCGCTCCATTCTTGGCATCAAAGTTTTCGGCCCGGACTTGGGAACGATTCAAGACGTGGCGGTGCAGATTGAAAAATCATTGAGCGACTTCCCGCAGACGCGCAGCGTTTTTGCCGAGCGCACGACCGGCGGTTACTTCCTCGACTTCACACCCAACCGCGAAGTCGCCGCCCGTTACGGTCTGACCGTCGGCGATATAAACGACATCGTAGAAACCGCCATCGGAGGCAAGACCATCACTACGACCGTTGAAGGTCGCGAGCGTTATCCCGTCAGCGTGCGTTACGCGCGCGATTTCCGCGAAGATCTCGACGCCCTGAAGCGTGTGCTTGTGCCCGTGCCGATGGCGGAAGCGGGATCTGCTTCACCTGCGGGCGCAATGGGTAAACCAACGGCGACCGGAACGGGAACGGGAGCGCAGATGGCGCAAATCCCCATTTCGATGCTCGCCGACATCAGTTACAAAACCGGCCCACCGTCCATCCGCAACGAGAACGGCCAGCTCGTCGGTTTCGTTTTCGTGGACATCACCGGCGACGACATCCAAGGCTACGTGGACGCCGCGCAAAAGCGCATCAGCGAAACCGTCAAGTTTCCGCCCGGCTACTACATCCAATGGGCCGGACAGTTTGAGTATCTCAAAAGCGCGGAGCAAAAGCTCAAGGTGGTTGTCCCGTTCACGTTGCTGATCATTTTCGTGCTCATCTACATGAACACCAAGAGCGCGGTGAAGACGGCCATCGTGCTGCTGGCCGTGCCGTTCTCGCTCGTGGGCGCGTTTTGGTTTCTCTATCTGCTTGGCTACAACATGAGCGTCGCCGTATGGGTCGGTCTCATCGCGCTCATGGGCCTCGACGCCGAAACTGGCGTGGTGATGCTGCTCTACCTCGACCACGCCTGGGACAAGTTCCGCAGCCAAGGGCGCATGAACAACATGACCGACCTCCACGATGCCGTCGTGGAAGGCGCTGTGCAGCGCATCCGTCCGAAGATCATGACCATCTGCGCCATTCTTTTCGGCTTGATGCCCATCATGTGGTCGCCCACGACGCAGAGCGGCGCGGACGTGATGAAGCGCATCGCCGCGCCGATGATCGGCGGCGTCATCACGTCGGGAATTTTGGAATTGCTGCTCTACCCGGTGATTTACGTCATCTGGCGCAAGCGGCACTTGGGAACGTCGCTGGCTGCTTCAAGCGTTGCGGCGTTGCCCGTCGAAACGACCGCATCCGTTGCGCCAGTGCAAACCGCGCACGCAGTTTCGCCAACTTCACGGCCACGCCGTTTATGGTTTGGCGTTGTGCTAATTGTCCTCGTCATCATCGGCGTCAGTGGATTCTTCGCGTGGCAGAAATTCGGCCACGGTAGTTCAAGGGGAGCAAGCTCCGGCACGCCATTCGCCATGCAGAAGGTGAACGACCTGTCGGTCAATTTCATCCACCCGAAAGGCCAACTGCAAAACGCGATGAACGACATTCTCATCGAGTTTCGTGACTCGACGAGCGGGGAATTGGTTGATGTCGGCACGGTGAAATTCGACCTCGACATGAACATGCCCGGCATGGTGATGCACTCCGGCGCGACGATTGAACCAACCGGCACGCCCGGCCAATACCGGGCGAAAGTGAAACCCGACATGGGCGGGGATTGGACGGCGACGCTTCATTACGAAGGTCCGCACGGCAGCGGCAGCACCAGTTTCTCGGTGAACGTAAAACAGTGAGCCACGAAACCGCCCAACTCGACGAACGCGACCGCGCAGACATGGCGCGGCTGGTCAACGGTCACAGCCCGGCGCTCAACGATTTGATGGCGCGTCACGCGCCGAAGCTGTTCAACTATCTCGTCCGCTGTTTGCAGAACGAAGAAGATGCCGCCGATGCCGCGCAGGAAACTTTCACGCGCGTTTATCAAAACTGCGCGAGGT
>JANYDP010000398.1 GCA_025363535.1 Verrucomicrobiota bacterium
ACCTGCAAAAACAGGGCAACTTCATCCGCCTCGAAAAACTTTCCGCCGAAAAAATCCAGCTTGAAGAAGAGCGCGCCGCCTTGGAAACGCGGCTGAACTCCTTCGCCGCGAATGTCGAGACCGACAAACTCAGCGTCGCCACCAAGCGCGATTCGGTGGAGCAGCGGCAGGCGCGCTTGAAACAGTTGCAAACCGAGTTGCATCAATCTTCCGCCGAGCAGGACAAACTGTTGCAGGCGCAGGCCGAGAAGCGTTCGCGCCTGAGTGTGCTCGAACAGTTGCAAGGCGCGCACGAAGGTTTCGGCGCCGGAGCGGTCGCCGCGTTGCGCAAATCGCAGTCGGTTATCGGCTCGCTGGCCGACCGGATTCGCGTGCCGGATCAGTACGTCGTCGCCATCGAGAACGCGCTGGGCCATCACCTGCAGCTCGTCCTCACCGAGCAGCCGGAATCCGCGCAGCAAATCCTCACCGATCTGGCCGCCAGCAAAGCTGGCCGCGCGAGCGTCGCCGCTCTCGCCATCGGACACACGGATGAAAAGCAGCTCGCCTTCGAGGGCGAACTCGCGCCGGGTTCAACTGGTTCGGAAGCAAAACCGCTGGTGGCAGGCGAAGTGGTTCACGCCTTGAGCGTGGTGCAGACTGATCCGACGGTGGAAAAACTTCTGCGCTCGCTGCTCGGCCGCACCTTCATCGCGGCCGATCTTCCGACCGCGACGGCGCAAATCCAAAACGGCCACGCGGGCTGCGACTTCGTTACGCTCGGGGGCGATTTATTGAGCCGCCACGGCATTTACACCGGCGGCTATATCAATGGCAACGGCAACAGCAAAGCGCCCTCCTCGATCCTCGGCCGCAAAAATCAAATTCTCGAACTGCAGGCGGTAGTCGCGGAGTTGCAGGAAAAGGTCGCCGAAGCCAGCCGCCGACGCGGCGCGCTGTTGAGCGAGCAGACGGAACTCCAAGCCAGTTTGCAAGAAGCGCAGACGGAGTTGCGCCAGCAGGAAGTCGCCATCGCCACGCGCGAGGGTGAGTTCAAGGCGCTGGAAAATTCCCGCCGCCTGCTGCACCAGAAGATTGACACGGTCGTCTATGAAGTCACGAGCCTCGCCGCGCAGGAGCAGGAAGGTTTGCAGAAGCGCACCTTGCTGACCGACCGCGCGACGGTTTTGGAAACCACAGAACAGACGCGGCAGCAAGATGTCGTGCGGCTCACGGCGGATTTGGAAAATTTGCGGCAACAGCGCGACACGGCCAACACAAGCCTCACTGAAAACAAGGTCGCCTTCGCAACGGACGAACAGCTTTGCGCCTCGTTGCGCCACCAGAAACAATCGTTGGAACAGCGCCTGCGCGAGCTGACGCAAGCTTTGGAACAGCGCCGCGCGGAAGTGCCGGCGTTCACGAACCGAAAAGCGCAGGCGGAGTCCGAGATCGCCGATTCCCGCGCGCAGATCGAACGCTTGCAGCATGACCGTGAACAGGTGAACGCCCAGGCAGCGGAACTTTTTTCACAAAAACAGTCGCAGGACGCCGAAGTTTCAACCCGCGAGGAAAATTTGCGCGAACAACGTGGCCGGCTCACAAACATGCAGTCGCAGCGCGGGACGCTGGAGGTGGAACTGGCCCAGAAAAACATGGCGGTGCAAAACCTTCGCGAGCGCATTCAGCAGAAATATCATCTCAACATTGACGACATCCGCAGTGAGTGCATCACGATCACCTACGCCGACGAAGGTCCGGCCAAGGTGGAGACGCTGACGCCGGAACAAATGGCAGCGGCTGGCGCGGCCACAGATTGGGCATCGGTCGGGAAGCAGGTCGAAGAGTTGCAGAAGCGCATTGATGAAATGGGCCCGGTGAATCTCGTCGCGATTGAAGAATACGAGGAGACCGAGCAGCGCCATCAGTTCCTGACCAAGCAACACGATGATCTGGTTTCGGCCAAGGCGCAGTTGCTCGAAGTCATCAACCGCATCAACACGCAGACGCAGGAAATGTTCAAGACCACGTTCAACCAGATCCGCGACAACTTCCGCGTGATGTTCACGGAAGTGTTCGGCGGCGGCAAAGCGGATTTGATTTTGACGGACGAGAATGACGTGCTGGAAAGCGGCATTGACATCGTCGCGCGTCCGCCCGGAAAACAATTGCAGACCATCTCCCTGCTCTCGGGTGGTGAACAGACCATGACCGCCGTGTCGCTGCTCTTCTCGATCTACCAAGTGAAGCCCAGCCCGTTCTGCGTGCTGGACGAGCTGGACGCGCCGCTCGACGAGTCCAACGTGAACCGTTTCGTCAAAGTGCTGCAACGCTTCCTCGACCATTCGCAGTTCATCATCATCACGCACAACAAGCGCACCATCGGCATGGCCGACGTGCTTTACGGCGTGACGATGGAGGAACACGGCGTGAGCAAAATCGTAAGCGTGAAGTTCCATAAGAACCAGGACGGCGTTGCGCCGCAGGCCGCCAAGCAACTGGAAAAACCGGCGGCAGATTCCATCGCGAAGGAAGAAGATGCGCCGCACCAAAGGGCCGAGACGATGGATGTGGCAATGGCGAAGTAAATTGCAGTAATCTGAGCGGGTGAGTTTGAACGTCACTGCCCAATCCACGCCTGCCGCCACGTCCGCGCATTCCATTCGCGCAGCACTGCCGCCGGGCGGTTTGTTCGCCGGGCAGGACTGGCGCATCTCCCCTGCCCCGTTTCCGCTGGGTGAAAAGTTGGCGGAGGAAATTGATTCACTTGGGCGCGTGCTGCTGCAATTTTATCGCGCGGTGAACCTGCTTTATCGCAAGAGCGCCGAGGGCAAACAGCCGGAGTGGGTCGCCGGCTGGCTGGATCTGGGCAAGCCCGCTGAACTCATCGCCCGCCAACGTTTGCTGGCTTTCAAGAACGAAGTGCCGCGCGTCATCCGCCCGGACATTTTGCTGACGGAAAACGGCCTCAGCATCACGGAACTGGATTCGGTGCCGGGCGGCATCGGGCTGACAGCGTGGCTAAATCAAACTTACTCAAAAACCGGCGTTCAAGTTCTCGGTGGCCCCGATGGAATGATTCGCGGATTTGAATCCATCTTCGGTGACGCGAAGCAGGTTCATCTGGTCGTGTCTGACGAGGCGGCGACGTATCGGCCGGAGATGGAGTGGCTCGGCGAGCAGCTCGGCAATTCAAAATTCAAAATTCA
>JANYDP010000047.1 GCA_025363535.1 Verrucomicrobiota bacterium
AATTTGTGCCTTGACCAGTTGCGGAAACAGAAGCGTCGGCAGACGGATTCCATCGAGGCGATGGAGGAAGAATCCGGCGGCGTCGAGCGGCAGATGCCGGTGGTGACGATCAATCCGACCGAGCGGCTGGAGCGCGGTGAACTGCGGCAGCGGATTGATCGCGGGCTGGCGCAGTTGTCGCCCGAGCATCGCACCGTGCTGGTGTTGCACGAGTTTGAAGAGTTGGACTACAAAGGCATCGCGAAGGCGATGGACTGTTCGATCGGCACGGTGATGTCGCGGCTGTTTTATGCGCGGCGGAAGCTGGCGGCGGTGTTGGCGGATTTGAAGCGGGACGCGTGAAGATGTGAAATAAATTTGGTTATGAACGAAGAACAACAATTCAAATTGCAGGCGTTTCTCGACGGCGAACTGCCGGAGGACGAGGCGCGCGACGTGGTTGCTCTGATCGCCCGCGACGAAGCGGCGAAGGCGCTGCACGCCGAGTTGAAGAACACTCGCAAGGCGCTGAAAATTGCCGAGACGAACGTTCAACTGCCCGAGTCGCGGGAGTTTTTCTGGTCCAAGATCGAGCGTGAGATTCAGCGGTTGGAGCCGGTGAAGTCGGTGGTGCCAACGGTTTCGCTGTTTGAAAAACTTCGCCGGTTGCTGGTGCCGATGGGGGCGATGGCGGCACTCGTTCTTGTCGGTTTGTTCACCTACAACCAACTGGGTCTGGGTGGATTGCCCCATTCGACCGAGACTGATCTGGCGATGGCCGACACGGATGGATTCACCTACCGCGACTATTCGGCGGGCATGACTTTGGTGTGGCTGCCGTTCCCGGCGGAAAATGATTTGGCGCAGGACGGCGGCCCTACTACGATTCAATGACATGAGACTCAAGATTGCTTTCACCCATCTGGCGGCGTGGATTATTGCGGCGCTGTGGCTGGCCACCACCGTGGCCGCGCGCGCCGAGACCGGCGACATGAAGCTCGAAGCCCAGCTCATCTGGGCCACCAACGACAAAGCCGATCCCAACCCCAAGCACAAACCGGTTGCGCCCGAAATTCAGGAGAAGCTGAATCAACTGCCGCTCAAGTGGGCGAATTATTTCGAGGTAAACAAACTGGATCTCGACATTCCCAAAGGTGAATCGCGCAAGGCGAAGTTGAGCGACAAGTGCGAAGTCGAAATCAAAAACCTCGATGGCACCAAGTTGGAAGTGGCATTGCTTGGCAGCGGCAAGAGTGATCCGCTCTGGAAGCGGATGCAGGGTCTGCCTAAAGGTGAAATTCTCGTGCTCGGCGGCAATGCGCCGAACTCAACGGCCTGGCTGGTGGCGTTGAAACGCGGCAAGTGAGGCAGCGCGGTGGTTGATTGGTCGGTGCTTGTTTCTCGTTCAGGAAGGCACTTCCTTCTGCCCTGACAAAGTGAGTTGATTTTTTGCACCCCACTCCGCAAACTGGCCGCTCATTTATTGAATGAGCAAACCACTCGCAGGAAAAATTGCCTTTGTCGCCGGAGCTTCCCGGGGCATTGGCCGCGCCATTGCGCTGAAGCTGGCCAGTGCCGGCTGCGACGTGGCGATCGCTTATCACAACAGCCACGAAGAAGCCGAGGCGGTGTGCCAGACGATCCGTGGCTTCGGTCAAAAGGCGCTCGCGATTCAGGCGGACGTCGCCGATCCCACCAGTCTTGCCGAGGCGTTCGCCACCTTCCGTCAGCAGTTTGACCGCGTGGACATCGTGATCAGCAACGCCGCCATCGGCGTGCTCAAGCCGGCGATGGAACTCACGCTGAAACATTTTCGCCGCTGCATGGAGACGAATGCGCTGGCCCTCAACACGCTCGCGCAAAATGCCGTGCCGATCATGCCCGAAGGCGGTTGCATCATCGGCATGTCGAGTCTTGGTTCGGTGCGCGCGATTCCGCATTACTCGTTCATCGGTGCCTCGAAAGCTGCGCTCGAATCACTGGCCCGTGGCCTGGCGTTGGAGCTGGGGCATACCAAAAAAATCCGCGTTAACATTGTCAGCGCGGGTGTCGTGGACACGGACGCCCTGAAACATTTTCCCAACCGCGAGCAACTCCTTGCCGAATCCGCGCGCCGCACGCCCATCGGCCCGACGCTTTCGCCCGAGCAGGTCGCCGACGCCGTTTACTTGCTCTGCCTGCCCGAAGCCGCGATGATCACCGGACACACGCTCGTGGTTGACGGCGGTTA
>JANYDP010000411.1 GCA_025363535.1 Verrucomicrobiota bacterium
GACCTTCAGGTCGCTTCACCGCCCGCCAGCACGAAGCCGTCAAAAATCCCGGCCCGCTGGCAGTTGGTGAGGTGAAGCGGCGTGAACGCCGCGCTCCGCTCCGGCTCGTTCCGCGTCACCCTATGCAACGAGTCTCAATAAGCGAAACCAGTGACGAATGGGAAACCGGAAAAATCTACCTCAACATGGAAAACCAAAACCCGCCCTCAGTTTGAGGCTCAACAAATTTACAGAAAAGAAATTGCGCCGCCACCGACAGATCGTACATTTTCCCGCGCTGGGGTTGTTGGATAAAAGCGGCAGGGAAGTGTTCCGTTACGCGGGCAAGAGTAACACCGACCGCTATTCCTGCGAGAAATTGTCCATCAAACTTCAGGAATTAACCTCCGCGTCACACCGATGACACAATTGAATGGCAGCATTGGCAGTATGAAAACAACGCTCGAATCCATCCGGCTGCTGGTAAACTCCCCGGCCAGCTATGCCCCGCGGCTGGCCCGCAACGCCGATGAAATACGCGCCGCGCAATCGCTTCGCTTCGAGGTGTTCAATCTCGAACTCAAGGAAGGGCTTGAGCAATCCTACGCGACGGGTTTGGAC
Source organism: Verrucomicrobiota bacterium (assembly GCA_025363535.1). GTDB lineage: Bacteria > Verrucomicrobiota > Verrucomicrobiia > Limisphaerales > CAIQOK01 > CAIQOK01. Next base: position 601 of record JANYDP010000411.1, read on the forward strand.
GCGGACCCGTTCGATGCCGTGTGCGATCATCTCATTGTCGAACATCTGCCTTCGCAGCACATCGTCGGCACTTACCGTTTGCAGACCGGTGCAAACGCCGCAAAAAACCTTGGCTACTATTGCGCGCAGGAGTTCGAGTTTGCCTGCTTTGAGCCGTTGCGCGCGGAAATGACCGAGTTGGGGCGCGCGTGTGTCCATCCGCAACATCGCAACCTCGTCGTCCTTGGCCTGCTCTGGAAAGGCATCGCCGATTATGCGCGACAGCACGGCGGGCGCTATCTCTTCGGATGCAGCTCCCTCACGGCCCAAGACCCGGCAGTCGGCGCGTCCGCGTATGCCGATCTGTGCCGCAAACATCTGGCGCACCCGCAATGGCGCACCCGTCCGCTGGCGGCTTACGATTGTTCGCTAAGCCAACTCGCGACCGAGCCGGTGAAAATTCCGAAACTGCTCCGTGCTTATCTCACACTTGGTGCAAACATTTGCGGCCCGCCCGCACTGGATCGTCAGTTCAAGACGATTGATTTCCTGACATTGCTCGACCTGGACGCGTTGCCGCCGCTGGCCCGACAAAGATTTTTGAGCTGAAACGCCCGATGAAATCGTAGCTCAAACATCCACGCGCGGAACTGGCCGGTTGTCGTGGCCGGGCGCGGAACTGGCCCGGCCCACGACGCGCCAATCGTCGCTTGATTGTTTGACCCCGATTCCTCGTTTTGCCAGACTCGCCGCTCATTTATGAAAATTTTAGTCTGCGATCCGATTTCACCGAAGGGCATTGAGCTGTTGCAACAGCGGCCAGAGTTTCAGCTCACGGTTCTGCCGAAGCGGCTTTCCGAGGCGGAACTGCTGCCGATGGTCGGCGATGTGGTGGCGATGATCGTGCGCTCGGAAACCAAGGTCTCGAAGAAAGTTCTCGAAGCCGCCACGAAATTGCGCGTCGTTGGTCGCGCGGGCGTCGGGGTAGATAACATTGACGTGGAAGCTGCCACCCAGCGCGGCGTCGTGGTGATGAACACGCCCGCCGGCAACACCATCACCACCGCCGAGCTGACCTTCACGATGCTGCTGAACCTCGCGCGCAAGGTGCCACAGGCGCACGCCACGATGGTCGCCGGCAAGTGGGATCGGAAACAATTTCAAGGCGTCGAACTTTCCGGCAAGACCCTCGGCGTGCTCGGCATGGGCCGCATCGGCGGCGAAGTCGCCAAACGCGCGCTGGCCTTCGGCATGAAGGTGCTGGCCTACGATCCGTTCCTCACCGAAGCCCGCGCCAAGGCGATGGGCGTCGAACTCGTCGGCGAACTGGACGGTGTGTATCGCGATGCGGATTTCATCAGCGTCCACATGCCGGTGACGGAGCAAACGCGCGGCATGTTGAACACGGCGGCATTCTCGAAAATGAAGCCAAAGGTTTGCATCGTGAACTGCGCCCGGGGTGAAATCATTGTGGAAAATGATCTCATCGCCGCGCTGGATTCGGGCAAGGTCGCCGCCGCCGCGCTGGACGTGTTCATCACCGAACCGCTGGCCGAGGCACATCCGTTCCGCAAACATCCGAACCTGATTTTGACGCCGCACCTCGGCGCGAGCACGAACGAGGCGCAGGAAAAATGCGGCGTGGAAGTGGCCGAAGTCGTCGCGGGTTATTTGCTCACCGGGGAAGTGCGCAACGGCGTGAACCTGCCGTTCCTCGACGCGAAAACGTACGAGCAGGTCAAGCCGTACATGACGCTGGGCGAAAAGCTCGGCAAACTGCTGGCGCAGTTGGCTCCGCCGCAGGTGGATCGTTTGCACATCACGTACGGCGGCAAGGCGCAGGAGCTGCCGAACATTGACCCCATCACTCGCGCCGTGCTGCAAGGCTTTCTGTCCCGCGCGGCCGTGAAGGACTTGAACAACATCAACGTCCGCAGCATCGCCGCCACGCTGGGCATCGCGGTCGAGGAAAAGCGCTCCAGCGAGCCGGTCACGTTCAACGAATGGCTGCACGTCCAGGCGTTTCGGGGCAGCGAGAAAGTCATCTCAGCGGGCGGCACGTTCTTCGGCTCGCCGGAGAATCCGCGCATCGTCCGCGTCCACAGCCAGCCGACGGAGATCGTGCCGTTCGGGGTGGTGTTGCTTTTAACGAACAAAGATCGCCCGGGCATTGTCGGATACCTGGGCACGTTGCTGGCGAAGCATAAAGTTAACATTGCCAGCATGAGCCTGAGTCGTGATACTGTCGGCGGCCACGCCCTGACGGTGTTGAATTTGGATAGCGTTCCCTCCAGCGAAGTGCTGGACGAAATTCGAAAAGATCCCGACATCACCAATGTAGAAGTGGTCAAACTGTAGAAAAATTTAGGAAATAATTATGACAAAAATTACAAAATCGCTCGCCCTGCTTTGCGCGGTCGCCCCGCTCGCCACCGGCCACGTCATCGGCGCGGAAACCAATGCCCCGGCCGCCAAACCTGTCGCCGCCGAAACCCTGTTCACCAACACGCTCGTCGCTAAGGGCACCGGCGTCTCCGTCTCGCGCACCCAACTCGACGACGAAATCGTCCGCACCAAGGCCGTGATCGCGGCCCAGGGCAAGTCCGTTCCGCCCGAGGAAATGCCGATGATGGAAGAACAGGTGTTGGACAAGCTGATCAGCCAGCAACTCATCCTGGCCAAAGCCTCGACGGCCGACAAAGCCAAGGGCAAGGAGGATTTTGACAAGACGATCGTCAAAATCAAAACCAACGCCAAGATCACCGACGAGCAATACAACACGCGCCTCAACCAGCAGTTGCGCCTACTCAACCTCACCAAGGAAGAATGGGAAAAGCAGAACGCCGAACAGGCGACCATCCCCGTGGTGCTGGCCCGCGAACTGAGCGTGAGCACCACCGACGCGGACGCCAAAAAATTCTACGACGAAAACACCGCCAAGTTCGAGCAGCCGGAAACGGTCAAGGCCGCGCACATTCTACTGATGACCAGCGACCCGGCCACCCACGCCGACCTGTCCGACGAAAAGAAGGCGGACAAGAAAAAGCAGATCGAAGGTCTGCTCAAGCGCGCCAAAGCCGGCGAGGATTTCGGCAAGCTCGCGAAGGAATTTTCCGAAGACCCCGGCTCCAAGGACAACGGCGGCGAATACACCTTCCCGCGCGGCCAGATGGTGCCGGAATTTGAAGCCGCCGCCTTCGGCCAGGGCACCAATGAAATCAGCGGCGTGGTCACCACGCAGTTTGGCTATCACATCATCAAGACGTACGAGAAAATTCCAGCCAACAAGGTCGAGCTGGCCAAGGTTTCCGAGGACATCAAAGACTACCTGACGCAGCAGTTTCTCCAGCAAAAAGCCCCGGACTACCTGGCCAAGCTGCGTAAAGCGGCTGGCGTCGAAATCCTCGACGAAAAATTGAAGGCCGCCGCCGCCGCGCGCGAGAAAATGATGGAAGGACTCAAGGAGGCAGACGTGGCCGCGCCGAAAGCCGCCGACAAGGCGAAGTAAGTTTTCAAAAAGCCCGACTTACAAGGCCCGGCATTCCGCCGGGCCTTTTTTATTTCAACCAAGGAAATGGATTGAGCGCCGACTGATGGGGTGGAAAAAGAAAGCGGGCGCTGGCGTTACACACGGATTTTTTTGCCAGCGCCCGGTTTTTGTTCTAACGCGAAAAATCTACCCCGCCGGCTGGAATTCACAAGTGACAATTTCGCTTCTTTTCACCGGGTTTCAGGTGGCCGGCGGCTCGCCAGAAACATCAACAATGAATAGGCCGCGAAGGCACCGGGCGCAAAGCGCTCCTCGATGGTCATGGCCCGGCCGCCCCAGAAAGAAAGCCCGTTCGCCAGCACGTACGCCGCCCAGATGTGGCCGATGTTGCGCTGTGGATTTTTCCACAACTCAACCAGGCCGGGAATTCCCGCGACGCAGATTCCCAGCGTCGTCGCCACGGTCGCCGTAACGGCCCCGCCCATTTTCCAGCCGGCGAGGCAGCCGAGCACGAGTGCCAGAATCACCGTTTCAAATCGGCCCCAGGCAAACCGGCCGCGGACAATCAGCAACCCCGCCATGAAGGCGTCGCCGACGGCAAAGCCCAGC
>JANYDP010000414.1 GCA_025363535.1 Verrucomicrobiota bacterium
GCTAGAGCGTTTCCATAAATTATGTATCGTAACCAGCGTGTAAAAAGAAGCTGCGGCAGTCGGCGGGGGTGACGGCGGCGAAGGCGGTGCCTGCCGCCGCCAGCAGTTGCCGGGCGGTGCGGGGGCCGTGGCTTTTCAGCACCTGCTTCACCTTGCTCCACAGGTTTTCAATCGGGTTGAAGTCCGGCGAATACGGCGGCAGATACTCCAGCCGCGCCCCGGCTGCCTCAATCGCCTCCCGGACGCCCGCTACCTTGTGCGTGGCCAGATTGTCCATGATGACCGCGTCGTCCGGTTGCAACACCGGCACCAGCCCCTGCTTTACCCAGGCCAAGAACAGTTCGCCATCCAGCGCCCCGGCAAACAGCCAGGGGGCCTGCGGCCCCGTGAGCCGCACGCCGGCGATCAGCGTCGTCGCCTGATAGTGACCGTGCGGCACCGGACACACCAGCCGCTGGCCCACCGGGCTGCGGCGGGTCATTTGCGTGTTGGCCCCGCTTTCATCCACGAACACGAGCCGCTCGGCGGGGATGCGGGCCAGCCGTTGCGGCCACCGCCTTCTTTGCTCCGCCACGTCGGGCCGCGACCGCTCGGCGGCGTGCAGCGTTTTTTATAGCTCAAGCCCAGCCGGGCGAGCCACAGATTCATGGTGGAGGTGGGCCGTTGGAAGTTCGCCCCCAGTTCGGCGAGTGTCGCGTCGGGCCGTTTGGCCACCAGCGCCTTCAGGCGCTCCTCGCGCCGGGCGGCGAGCAGCGACTTGCGGCCGCAGCGGTGGGTCTGTGGCTGCACGGTGCCGCGCTGCCGGAAGTGCAGGCGCACCCGCCGCACAGCAGCCTCGCAGTAGCCGAAGAGCCGGGCCAGTTCACGGGTGCTTTTGCCTTCGCGGTAGAGATGCAGGATGCGTTCGCGCACCGGCACGGGGATGGCTTTCATGGCCCTAGCTTACCACGCCCCCAGCCCTAGGTCACGATACATTATTTATGTAAACGCTCTAATGTTTATTTTTAAGATAAACTAAAGTTTTGAATCGAATAGCCATGTATTTACTTAAAAATATCCGGCAGCTTCTTGGCAGCTTCGCGCAATATTTCGGTGGGAATATGGGTATAACTGTTTGAAATTTCTTCGGAATCATGGCCGACAAATTCCCGCGCAATGGCGTCTGATATTCCAGCGGCTTTTAGCTGGGTGGTGGCAGTATGCCGCAGCGAGTGAAAACTGACATCGTTCAGTTTCCGCGAAGCGTTGCGACCTTTCCCAGTGCCGTGATGACTGCGTTTCTCCGCAAGTCCGACAGCCACGAGGATTTTATGAAACTGGTTGCTCAAATTTCCAGTGCGGCCTTGGCGTTCCACAATCGCAAAGGCACGGGGAAATAGCGGGGTGTTCGGATCATTCGCCAAACGTAATTTCTTGACGTATTTTAGCAGCGGAGCAGCCAGTGGCAAAATCTGCAATCTGCCAGTCTTATCGGTTCTTAACTTAATTTCCGCACGCTCAAGATCAAGTTTTTGCCGGGTAAGTGAGGCGATGTCGCCGAGCCGCTGGCCGATGTAAAAGCCGAACAGAATCATTCCGCGCCATTCGTCGTCGGCGACCTCCATGAGTTTTTTTCAGTTCTAGCAGCGTGAACGCGCGACGGTCGGAGTCTGACTTTTTCTTTTTCCTCAAGACCGCCACGCGCTCGGCAGGGTTGTCATCAATTAAACCTACGCGGCGGGCGACGGCAAAAGCAGAGCGAAGAATCTTTAACATCAAATTGGCCGTGCTGATGGCTAGCCGCTTGGCAATGGTGTCACGGAAATCAGCAACATTCGTGGGAGTGATTTTCTTGATGTCGGCATTAGCCTTGGAACCGATGTGATCCAAAAATTGAGTCGCGATGCCGGAATAGCGTTGATGTGTCCCGTCATCAGCCTCCAGTGATTTGCGTTCGAGCCATGCCTTGAAAAACGCACGAGTAGTGGAGTTCGGCAATACTTCGGTGTTGGCAAGGGTATAAATGTCTGAAATAACTTTCCTGGCGCGGGATTCAATGAAGCGACCGGCAGCGGCTTCGCGGGCGGCATCCTCGTATTTGAGGGCAATGTACAAAGCCTTGCGTTTGTCGTTAGTGCCGGTCGAGCGTTGCGTTCGCCGTCCATCAGGCAGCGTGTAGCACGCGAAGTAAAACGGTGAGCGCGGATGTTTGCGTAACGAGGCCATAAAAGTCACAACAAAAGTAACAACATCTACCCGTGTCTGGCAAGTTTTTAGATGTCTAAATACCAATAAAACAGCATATTTGTTAGGCGGAGTCGTATCGGGGGTTCGAATCCTCCTCTCTCCGCCACTTTGATTTTATGGCCATCTCGCAAGGGCCGGTGGCAACAGGCCTGCCTAAATCTTCTGCAATTTGCCGGTGTCAGGGGTGTCGAAAACAGCCTGTTTTTCACACGGTTCTATAAATCCAAAAATGCTGGCAAGATGAAAAAGCCAGACGCCTTTCACATTGCCAGGCTCCCGGATGGACACAGAACGGATATATCCTTTCCCTGCCTATTCATACAATTTCGGGCGGGAACAGCCTGAATAATGCTCATGGCCGCGCTTCGGTGCCCGCACCCAAACCGGCAGCCCATGCTGATGTTCACGCATCAATTCCACCGCCGAAGGCCGCATGGAATTCTTTGCGGCGGTGTCTGTATCCGCCGGTTCCGAAGATTGATCTTTCAAGAAATTCATTTTCAGACGGTGATGGCTCTTGTGGTTTTGGGTTTGATCGCCTTTCATGCAGGCAAGCAGTTGTTCCGATTGCGTCTCAATGATGACCAGCTTGTGAATCAGACCAAATGCCTGCTGCCGGGCACCCCGCTCCCAGCGATCCTTGGTAGTTCCTTTTTTGTATTCAATGATGGCATCGAAAGCGTCCCGCCAAGTCCGCGTCGAAACTCCTGAATCTGTTCCCGACAGATACGCCTGGGCGATTTGGCGGTTCAGTTGCGGTTGCTGGACGGATTCGTTGCGGGCGTTGAGCAGGGCTTTGGCCTCGGCCCGATCCTTCGTGCCCAAACTTTCCTACTTGCGGGTTTGCGTATCTTCGACGTGGAACATTCCGCCGAGCTTGCGGCGGTAGAGGATGAAACGGCTTTTCATAATTTAGGATTTTTTTATCCGAAAGTTACGAAGCCGTGCGTGGCTTTGGGTGTATCAGCTACACCAAACGGGCCGCGAATCGCGTCTTCGCAAGTGATTGCCGGGTGACACCGGGGTAGCTATCGAGTTTTAACCCGGTAATGGTTTCACTGGCACTTGCCTTTTCTGATGCTCCAACGACCTGCAAAACAGCAGGTTAAAATTGGTGCCGGTGGTGGGACTCGAACCCACACGACTTTTTATGGTCCCAGGATTTTAAGTCCTGTGCGTCTGCCATTTCGCCACACCGGCAACCCAATGTTTACAATGGTGTCGTGAGTTATCAGAAGTTCAAACTTCCCGCTGTGCCACTATTTGTGTCACTTCGATGGCCATAAAACGGATGCAACCCCAAGTGGTGGCACAAGTCAGCATGTTCAACGTCCGTCTCACTTTGTCACTTTCGCAAAAGTCACGGACGGGCGCAAGCAACCGATTCGCGGGCTGTGGATTCGGGATGATCGGTATTATGCCCGGCTGCTGGTTGAAAACCCGATTACTGGCGTTAAAAAGACCCGGCGTGTCCCCCTGATCGACAAGGATGGCCGGACGGTTCAAACCGTGGCGCAGGCCGTAGGGCGCGTAGCCGGGAAATTTGCCGCCGGGCCGCTGCGATTCCATCAGCTCGCGAAAGGGCGCAGACCCAACAGCGGACGCCGCCGGGGCAACTGCTATGACAACGCCACCATGGAAAGCTTCTGGAGCGCGCTCGGCTTCCAATCCCCGGTGGACTTTGAAACCAAACTCAACTAAAACATCCATGTCTCATGCGCTCCCCAGTAGCCCACAGAATCAAGACAAGGCCAGTATTCGGATTGAATTGGAACGCCACTTGCGATAGCTTGCAGTCGTTCGCAGGCCAACGTCGGGTGGGCCGCAATCGTTGCCTGTGGAATAAGTATCCAAAACATGACCATTGTTTCCAGAGCCACGCGATGGGGGTTGTTGTTCTGCCTTTGCGTAAAATCAGGGCAGGCCACGGGGCAGGTGTTTTCCGACTCCTTTGCCGGTCGAAACCTGCTCACCGGCAACTCCGCCGTTGTCACCGGTTCCAATACCAACGCCTCGCTCGAACCCTTCGAACCTCTCCACGCCAACAAAATCGGCGGACATTCCGTCTGGATTTCCTGGCGCGCACCCTCGACCGGCCTGGCGAGTCTGAGCACGAGCGGCAGTTCGTTCGACACGTTGCTGGATGTCTTCCTGCTCGAACCGGGAAACGGTTCACCCATGCAGCGGCTGGAGGAAATCGCCGAGAACGATGACTACGGAAATCAGTTCACCTCCTTCCTTCAATTCGGCACGAAGTCCAACCAGACCTACCAGATCGCCGTGGATGGGTTCAACGGCACCACCGGCGACCTCACCTTGCAACTCAATTTTCTTTCGTCCAGCAATCTACAGCCGGTCGCGGTCGGCCGCGCGGGCGACCAAGCGCTGCGCCTGGGGGATCCGTTGATCCTCACGGTCAACATGGTGCCGACCTCATCCCAGGTGGATTTGCAGTGGTATTTGAACGGGCACCGGATTTTTGAAGCGAGCGATCCGACGTTGGTCATCCGCAGTCTGGACCGCACCAATCTCGGCTTTTATTCGCTGAAATTTCAACTGGAGGACGACAGCTTTTTCAGCCCGTCCGTGGAAATCCAGGTCAACTCCGAAGGTCAGTCCGGCGTCCTGGCCCGTTACAAAATCGCCGACGCCGCGCAGTCCGGCGTGGGTTCCGGCGGCGGCGGCTCGCTGGTTTTTGGCGGCAAACTGCCTGGCTTGTCGCCCGCACCCAGCCTGAGTTCCGGCGTCGTCCTGGGCTACAACGGCACGCAGATTTTCAACACCACCAACGCGGTGGTGGACACCAACGCGCCGCTCGTCTGCGGCGTTGCCCCTGGCGCGGCGTACTGGTTTTCCTATCAGGCACCCACCAACGGCACAATGACCATTGACACCAGCGGCAGTGCGTTCCCCACTTTGCTGGCGGGCTTCACCTACACGGGCACGCTGACGAGCTACACGAATCTGATTCCCGTCGCCTGTGACAACAACAGCAGCGGCTCCGGCACCAACACGGCCAGTTCGATCCAGTTCATCACGACCAACCACGGCAATTATTTCATCGTCGTGGGCGGCGTCGCCGGTGCCCGCGGCATCGCCCACTTGAATTACTCCCTCAACTCCGGCCTGCCGCCCGCACCGCCCGTGGTGACCAGCCAGCCGCAGCCCCTGCTGGCCAGTGCGCAAACCGCCGTAGCCTTCAGCGTGACCGCCGGTGGCACCGCGCCACTATCATACCAGTGGTGGAAAAACTCCTCGCGCCTCAACAACAAAACCAACGCCAGCCTGCTCTTCTCCTCGCCGCAAAATTCCGACACCGCGAATTATTTTGTCGTCATCACCAACGCCGCCGGTGCCATCACCAGCACACCCGCCCGCTTGACGATCCTCACTGCGGTGCAGACCAGCGTGGATCCTGCCGCCAACGCGATGGTAACCGCCTTTCCCACCAAACGGGGCTACCAATACACGGTGGATTGCGCCACGAGCCTCGCGCCGGGAAGCTGGTGGCCCTGGACCAACGCCTTCCCCAACTACGGCGGCATCCTGTGGGTGACCAACTCGCTGTCGGAAGCCGATTTCAAAATGGTCCGCGTGCATACGCCTTGATTGTTCCCGGAAACTCTGGCAAATCGCTCCGGTAAATCATGAGTACTCCGGAAAAGTTTTCCTGCCTGATCGTGGACGACGATGCCGGCTTTGTTTCCATCCTGGCAAAAGTCGTGACCCAGGAAGGCGGTCAGGTCACCCATTGCGGCAACCTCCAGGCCGCCCGCGCGGAAATTAACCGCCAGGTTTTCGACCTCGTCCTCTTGGACAACCGCCTGCCCGACGGCACCGGTTTTGAATTTCATCCGCAACTCGCCCGCCATTGCCCGAGCAGCCTCGTCATCATGATCACCGGCGTGCCCGAGCTGGCCAAGGCCATCGAACACACGCGCAACGGCCTCTTCGATTACCTCACCAAACCGTTGAACGTCGCCGATTTCACCGCCTGCCTCCACCGCGCCAAACTCCGCCTGAGCCATGCCGATCCCGCAGATGCCGCGAGCGAACTCATCGGCGACTCCCCCGCCCTGCGCGAAGCCGTCACCGCGTTGCGCCAGGCCGCGCGTCATGCAACGACACCCGTGCTGTTGCTCGGCGAAACCGGCACCGGCAAAGACCTCGCCGCGCGGATGCTGCATCGCCTGACGTATCCGGCCAGCACCACGTTGCCGCCGTACATCCCCGTCAACTGCTCCGCCGTCCCCGCCGAAATGTTCGAGGCGGAACTGTTCGGCAGCGAGAAAGGTGCGTACACCGGCGCGGATAAACGCCGCGTCGGCCTCATCGAAGGCGCGGAAGGCGGCACCTTGTTCCTCGACGAAATCACCGAGACGCCCCTCGCGCAACAGGCCTAGCTGCTGCGCTTTCTGGAGTCCCGCGAGTATCGCCCACTCGGCAGCAACGCCATGCGCGAATTCACCGGCCGCGTCGTCGCCGCCACCAATCGCTCCCTCGCCGCCGAAGTCAAAGCCGGCCGCTTCCGTGAAGACCTGATGTTCCGCCTCAGCGTCGTCGTCATCCGCCTCCCGGCGCTGCGCGAACATGTCGGCGATCTGTATCAGCTCACGGAAAAACTCCTCACCCAACTCAGCGAAAAATATCACCGCCCCAAACCCTTTCTCAAACCCGCCGACCTCGCGGCCCTGCGCGAGCATCGCTTTCCCGGCAACGTCCGCGAACTCCGCAACCTGCTTGAACGCTCCCTGCTGCGCACCCCCGATGATTCCCCATGGCTCGCCTTCGACCACGCCTGGCTCGGCGACAGCACCCCGACTGAGACCGACGATTCACTGCCGTCGCTGCCCGCAGATCGCCAACTCAGCGCCATTGAGCTTCAGGAATATCGCCTCATCCAACAAACGCTCCGCACCGAAGGCGGAGCCATCCGCCGCGCCGCCGCGAAACTCGGCATCACCCACCAGGCCCTGTTGCGACGTCTGGAAAAATGGCCCGAACTGCGCCAGGTGCTCCCGCGTTCGTGATAAAAAAATATTTTTGTGCGCGCCGATCTCCCGCCACGTTTCCGTCCGACCGTGGACCGCTTCTGGTCCGCTCTTGGTCTGAGAGCGGACCAAGAGCGGTCGTTTCGTCGCCCCCAACCTAAGTCATCTCAGATTTTTCAACCCGCCCCGATTGGGTGGTTACGTTTTCAAAATGGCGGTTTGAGCCTCCGCACCGGAGGTGCGAACGAAAGTAGCCCACGGCGTGAGCCGTGGGAAAGCGGAGCACAGGAACAAGCCCAGG
>JANYDP010000417.1 GCA_025363535.1 Verrucomicrobiota bacterium
CCGTTCGAGTCCGTCACCGAGAGCGTGATGACTTTGCCCGCGCTCACGGTTGAATTGTCAGTCACCGCCAAAACGTCGCCCGCGTTGTCAAAACGCCATGAGCCGAACGCCGCGCTCGCGCCGAGATTCGCGAGCGTGCCGCCGTTGAGCACGACGTTTGAGACGCCGACATCTGCGCCGGTGTCGCAAGTGAGCGTGCCGCCAGCATTGACCGTGATGGGTTTTTCCTGCGTGCCGTCCCAGCCAAACAGACCGCTCGCGGTGGACTGCAATGTGCCGCCGCTGTTGACCGTGATGCCGCTTACAAAACTGAACGCACGGTTATTTGCGGCGGGCGGGGGATTTGCGTAGAGCGTGCCGCCATTCACCGTCACCGCGCCGCTCAAGGTGTTTGCGACGTTGACCGTGAGCGTGCCGGAATTAGTTTTGGTCAGCGCGCCGGTTCCCGAAATCACGCCGCCGATGTTCTGGCTCGCGGTGGTGTTGATGGCGAGCGTGGCGTTGTCCACGACCGGCATCGCTTGGTCGCCGTTGTTCAAACGGCCGCCGCCGTCCACCGAAAGAACGCCGGCGTTGATGATGATTTCGCCGGCGTGAGAATTGTTCGGATGCGTCAGTGAGAGCGTGCCGGAGTTGTCCTTGATCAACATGCCGGAAACGGGATTCGGGTAGAGCGAACTGGTCTGCAACGTGTCGCCGGACGCTGGGCTGGACAGCGGCACGGCGAGCGTCATCGTGGTGCCGGACGCGACGTTGAACAGCGCCGCGCTCACACCGACGCGGATGCCGCGATTGGAATTGGAGATCGTGAGATTGCCGGTGTTGTAAAGGACGCCGCGATTCAGCGTGAGCTGGTCGGCGACAAAGTTGGTGGGATTCGCGCCGAGCCGCGTTTCGGAATCAATCTGGATGGCGCTGAAACGTCCGTCGCCGACAATCGTTTTGCCGGTGTAGTTCGTGTTGTTGCCGCTCAACGTCACCGCCGAGGCGACGCGATTTGGACCGAGCGAATAGTTCGCGAGAATTTCATCGCGCGACATCGCGACGCTGCTGATGCGGACTTCCTGATACTCGCAGTTCGCGAACGCATCGCCGGCGAAGGCCGAGCGGCCAAGCCAGTTGTTCACGTCCGGCAACGACGAGAGCGCGTAGGCGACTTTGAGATAAGCAACTTGATCGCCGTCGCGAAACCACGTCCACGTCCCGCTGCTGCCGCCGGTGCTGGTGTAAGTGACCGCGTAATGATGCAGCACGCCCGCCGTGGTCGCGATGCCGCCGTCGCGCCGCCGACCACGGATTCGAACCGCTGCTGGTTCAGATCAGTCCCGATGGAAGCGGTGAGCGTGAGGTAATTCGCCGTGCCGTTGTTAAAATCCAGCACGAGCGCCCAGTTCTGCGCGGAAATTTCCTTCGCCCAAATTTCAATCGTCACGTTCGCGTAGCTGGAGATCACGCCGCCCGGCAATTGCAGATACGCCGCGCCGCTGCCGGATGCGCCGCCGGGAATTTTCAAACCGCTGCCGGTGAAATTCGCGCCCGTGCCCTGCACCGTGGCGAGTTCCGTTCCCGTGATGGAATCAGTGACGGTCGTTCCCGCCGGCGCGTCGCTCGCGGTTTGATTGAACGACCAGCGACGGACGACGTTGCCAAGATTCGGCGCGGTGACGATTCGCGTGTAGGCATCGGCGCGGCCCTGGCAGTTCGCGCTGATGAGATAAGAATTATCGCCGCCGTTCGGGCCGACACCGAGACAACTGTCGCCGCCGAGCAGACGCGCGCCGTTGAGCCAGATGTTCGGATTGCTGAACCAGCCCTGCGCGCCGCCGCCGCAATAATTGTGCAGCATCACGGTCTTGGGATTCGTGTGGCCGTCGCGATGGTCGCAGCCGAAGTTGTGACCGCCGAGTTCGTGCGCGACGACCGTGCTCCACAAACCGCTCGGATCAAAAGCAGAATAACGCCCCGGCTGCTGCGCCACCGCGAGCGCGCCGTCCGCCGTCGAAACGCAGATCAACGTCACGAGGTCCGCGCCGCGCGCGTTGCCCGCGTCCACGATGTCGGTCATGTGCGCATCGTAACCATTCATCCAGTTGACGTAGCCGCCCTTCGACGTGGTCTGATAAAGATTTTGCGCCGCCTGATGATAGCCGACGATGCGGATGCGCGCGCCCGCGCCGCTGCGGTCATAGATCGCATTGCAGCCCGCGATGGCATTGGCTGCGCTCACCTGGGCATTGTCCTCGCCGCCGACGCTGGAGGCGTAAGTGTTGTCGTAAGAAACGAGCAAGTCCGACTCGGCAGCAGCGAAGGCGGAGGTGGAGAAACTCAACGCGATGATGAAGCACGCGAGAGCAATCCGAAAGTCGGCGGCCACACCACCGCGCAATGGAGCGCGACCTTCAGGTCGCTTCACCATCCGCAAATCAGCAGCGCTAAATTTTTCTGCGTCGTCGTGCGTTCGCACGTTGAAGCGGCGTGAACGCCGCGCCCCGGGGCGGTTCGGCTCGCGCAGCGCCGTTCGATAATTCCCAACGAGTGATGTACAAATTATATGTTTCATTGGGCAATCTTAAAAATATTCGTGGTTCGGATCGGTTCGCCGCCGGGCATGGATTGATAAGTGTCGGGATCAAAGCTGGTGACGATGACCTCGCCCGGCTCGCGCGGCCAGCCTTGGAGAAAAATTCCGTCGTCCGGCGAAATCACCGTGAACGCCTCGCGCCCAAATTTGTAAGCGAGCGTGACCATTGAGTTGGGATGGCCGGGAATCTGCCCCGCAAAAGTGCCGGACTGCAGCGACGCTTCCAGATCCGCACGCGTGATGTCGAACACCACTTCGCGCCCATCGAGTCCGGGCAGCGTGAGTTGCTTCACCGCTTCGCCGCGCGCGCGATCGTTCCATGATGGCGGCGGCGGTATCCTTGAGATAGACGAGTTGCCGCCGCTGGATGCGAGGGTTTTCCTCGATCATGCGCTGAACCTCGAGTTCGTTGTGCGCGATGCGGCGGATGACATTCGTCGCGCGCCCGTTCTCGGCCGTCCACTGATGCGTGGCGGTTTCCTTGAACACGGCAAAAGGATGCTCCCGAAAGTCCAGGCTGTTCTGCGATCCGGCCGAAGCGGCGGCGGGCGATTTCGCTGCGTTGGTGACAGCCGTCAGCAAAGGCGGATGGGGCACCGTTGCGGCCAGCGGCGGTTTCGATTGCGCCGCCGGGGGGGCCATCATTTTGAAAACCACCACCATCAGCACCAACCCAAGCAATGCCAAAAGAACCCTTGCCAGGCTAGTTGCGAACGAATATTTGGGGCCAGGATTCATGGCGGCAGTTGGTGTTACACAGGTTGCGCAAAAGAACTTTTACCAATCGTTCAAAGATCTCAAATGAAGGTGCGGCACAGTCGGCATAAATTTTGACAATCATAACGGCAGTTCAACAAAATTGTAGTTTCAAAAACACTACGCCATTCTGCCGGGGGCATCTTGACACCGCTCCTAAACCCGCACTTTGCCCCGCTCTCCCCATAGGGAACAATCGGCCATACCACCGACTAGCCGGCGGCTTCACGGACGTCCCTCGATTTCATAAAATCATTTCTTGAATGAGCCTGCGAAATCGTCCGTCGCCACTGGGACGACTTTTTTCACGAGCTTCGATTCCGCAATCAACTGGTGCAGTTTCTTTTCCCACGACGCGCCGTCCATCGGCAGTTCCACGGTCTGGCCCAGCAACGAGGAATACACCATCACATTCGCCAGCTCCACCGAATGAATGCCGTCCGCGCCCGGCGCGATCAGCGGCACGCCGTCCAGTATCGCGTTCACAAAATTCTGCACCATGAGCGCGTGCGGCGCGGTGGCGCTCTCAAAGGGGATTTCTTCGACCCGCGTTTCTGGTTTCACAAAACCCTGTGTCGCCGTCCGGCTGAATTCCGTCATGTCCGCCGCGTTGCGCGCGAACCGGAGCTGGTTGTTTTCCAGCACCAGGGTTCCACGCGTGCCGACGATTTCCAAACGGTTCGCGCCCGGGGCTTCGCCGGACGAACTGACGAACGTTCCCGTCGCCCCGCCCGCCCATTCCAGATACGCCGTGACGCTGTCCTCGACTTCGATCGCATGAAACCGCCCCAGTTGGCAGAAGCCGCGCACGCGTTCCGGCATGCCGCACAGCCACTGCAGGATGTCCAGATTGTGCAGGCACTGGTTGAGCAGCACGCCGCCGCCCTCGCCGCGCCACGTCGCGCGCCACGCGCTGCTCGCGTAGTACGCCTCGGTGCGAAACCAGTCGGTGTTGATCCAGTTGCAACGCACCACCCGGCCCAGCTCGCCACCTTGCAATAACCGGCGGATTTTTTCGTAGCGGGGTTCGACGCGCTGTTGAAACATGCCGGCGAAAACCAGTTTCGAATTCCGCCCGTGCGCGGCGATCAATCGTTCCGCATCCGCCTTGTGCGCGGAAACGGGTTTCTCGACCAGGATGTGCAAACCCGCCGCCAATGCCGCGATGCCCAGCGTCGTGTGTTGAAAGTGCGGCGTGGCGACGAGGACCGCATCCACCGCGCGCGACGCGAAAAGCTGCGTGGCGTCGCCAAAAACTTTAACTCCCTTCGCGTGGAATTTTTCCAGTTTGTCCGGCGCCGCGCTGCAAACGGCGGTCAGTTCGCAACGGCTGACCTTGCCATTGAGCAGGTAGTCCGCGTGGAAACCGCCGATGTTGCCGAGACCAATAATGCCAAGTCGCACTGTGTTCATAAAAAGCCTCGGAGTCGCTGGCCGCTTGTCGCCGGCAGTTGATCCATGATCTTGATGTTACGCAAGCATTCCTCCAAACCAAAGCGTGAGTTTCAACGCCGCTTGGTTGGTTTCCGGTCAACTTGATCGCGGCACCGCCCGTTTGCTGAAACGTCCGAAGTATTCAAGTATCTGGTCGCGCCATGTCGCAGCATCGGCGGCTTGAATCGCCAGGCGGTCAGCCACTTCCTTGTGCCGGCGCGCATCAATTTTTCCAGCGAGCGATTGCCACGCTGTTTGCATCACCGCCACTTCTTTTGCGCCGGCTTGATACTTCGCGCACAGTGCGTCCCACAAAATTTTCCCCGACTTCATTTGGTAATCCCAAGCGCAGCGATGAAACCAGAGCAGGTATTTTTCCGGGCATTGGGTGATGTCATCAAACATCTCGCAAACCGGCGGGAAGTATTGCTCCACCGCGTGGTCGCCGCGTTTCGTGCGATCAAAGCCGATGCCGTCCGCCGCCGCTTTGTGGTAATAAGTCGCCGTCCAGTCGGCGCGCGGCGCGCGATCATTCCACGGCTGCGGCGCGTAATGGTCGCCGCCGATCAGATGATGCAGGCCGAGCGGCATCGTGTAGTTCACAAATGTTTCGCGCGAGCCCATCATCAGGTTGCGGAGGACCGCCACGGCTTTGTCGTCGTTGGTGAAAGTCAGGCGCGTCCATTCTTCGGCGATTTTTTCGGCGGACAATTCCGGATTCCACGCGAGCCGTCCGAACGCATACCAGTTCGACTGGGAGAAATGATGCCCGCACCAGTTCGTGTCCAGTCCGGGATTCGCCACCGAAACCATTCCGGTGAGGTGGCTCGGCTGAATTTTTCCCGCCAGCACTTTGGCGACCGTCGAGCCGCTGCCCTTCGCATGCGTGTCCGAGTCCAAAAATTCCTTCCACATCGTGCCGAGATAAACGAGATGCTTTGCCTGGCCAAGATACTCCTGCGTGGCCTGGATTTCAGCAATGACGGGCGTCTGCTTCAGCGCGCCGAACAGCGGATGAAACGGCTCGCGCGGCTGAAAATCAATCGCGCCGTTCTTCACTTGAATGACCACGTTGGGGCGGAATTTCCCGTCGAGTTTGGTGAACTCAATGTAAGCGCGTTTGGCACGATCCGGGTCAATGTCGTCATCGTAAACAAACGCGCGCCACATGACCTTTCCATTGTGCGGTGCGAGCGCGTCGGCCAGCACGTTCGCGCCGTCGGCGTGAGTGCGGCCGTAAGTTTTTGGGCCGGGCTGACCTTCGGAATTCGCCTTGACGAGAAAACCGCCGAAGTCGGGAATGAGTCCGTAAATTTCATCGGCCTTCGCCTTCCACCAATCGGCCACACCCTTGTCCAGCGGGTCGGCTGTCTTCAAGCCGCCCACGCGCACCGGCGCGGCGAAGTTGGCGCTCACATAAACCCGCACGCCGTAAGGCCGCCACCCATCGGCGAGCGCGGCGACTTTGCGCAGATTATCCGCCGCCAGAATGTGCGAGTCGGCGTTGACGTTGTTGATAACCGCGCCGTTGATGCCAAGCGAAGCGCAGGCACGCGCGTAATCCGCGTAGCGCGGGCTGATTTTTCCCGGCAGCTCATTCCATTGCCACAGCGAGCGCCCGGCGTAACCACGTTCGATGGTTCCGCCCGGATTGTCCCAATGATTCATCAGCCGAAGTTGCAGCGCGGGGTGTTCAGCGAGGTCGAGTTTGTCAATCGCCTGGCCGGTCTGCATCAGCCGCAGGAAATGAAAACTGCCATACAACGCGCCAATGTCAGTGTTGGCCGCAATCACCGTCACCGATTTATTTTCAATTCGCGTCGAACGAATGATGAAGCCTTCATCGCCGACACCGCCCCATGCGGAAGCCCAGTTGAAATCGCGAATCAGCGCAGAATTTCCCGGCGTGCCGACTACCACCGTGCCGCCCACCAAATCCTTTTCATTCAGCGGAACATTCCCGCCCAACATCGCGCTGGTGGCCGAATGCAACTCGCCACGGATGATGCCGCTCGTCGCCGACGTGCCCTCCACGCGGATCTGCTGGACGGTTTGGCGACAGGCTTTCGCCGCGTCGCCTGGCGGCGCGTAACGCAGCCAGAGTTTGTAGCCGTCTTCTTCCGGCAACGAAGTTGACGCTTCGGCGGCAACAGTGCTGGTCGCGTAACCTCCCGCACAAAGGCCGGCGGCACTCGCCAGGCTCATCTCCACAAATTCGCGACGGGAAATTTTCATGATTCGCTCAACGATTATTTTAAGAACGCGTCGCCAGCTTCAGAATCACAAAGCTGTTCGCCGGCAGCGTGAGCGTGAGCCGCGGCTTAATGCCGCGCAAAGTCGTCATCACCGGCACGATGTTGCGCGGACGGTTGAGGGAATTCGTGTCCTCGGGGCTGCCGGAGAGCGTCGTCATTTCCGCCGCGCCTGCGAGCGATTTTGCGCCGGTGATTTCGAGCGTCACGGTTTCATCCGTCGCCTGCGGGTTGATGAGCTTTATGAAAACGTCTCCGGTCCCGCTGTCGCGCGTGGCGCTGCCTTGAACCGGCGTCGCGGCAGGCGTTGCACTCAAAATCTCGTCGCCGAGATTTTCGTTGAACATCTTGATCGCGTAGTAGCTCGGCGAACCGTAGGCGGAAATCGCGTCGTAGCCAATGAGGTCGGGACGCCACTGGCGCGCGCCGGGATTCACGTTCACGAACAGCGGCGCGTAGCATTGCATCTTGATAAGGTCGGAATTACGCTCCATCGCGGACATGAACAGCGCGTCGCCGATGGCCGCTTTGAGCGACGGCGTCGGCGCGAATTTCTTCGAGCCTTCTTCCCACGGACGCGGCGGCGAGAATTCGTGCGCCGCCCATTCGCCGACGAAAACTTCCGGGCCATTGCGGTCGTAATCCTTCGCGTAGCCGGGCGACTTGCGGGCGAACTCGTCGGTGGACTGGTAGTAATGCTCGTCCATCATGTCCGGCTTGCGACTGTGAACACGATTTTTCTCCGGCTGGTCATAACCGATGGTGGAAATCAATTTCAACTGCGGATGCTTCGCCTTGATCGCGTCATAGAACTGCGTGTAACGCGCGTCGTACGTGAACTCCTTGTCGAACCAATCTTCGTTACCAATCTCGACATAGCGCAGCTTGAACGGAGCGGGATGTCCATCCTTCGCGCGCTGGGCACCCCACTTCGTCGAGGTGTCGCCGGTGATGTATTCAATTTCATCGAGCGCATCCTGCACGAACGGTTCGAGGTCGGGGCCGGCCTTCACGCGCACGCCTTTGAGCGAGTAGCCCGCATACACCGCGAGCAACGGCTCGGCGTTCATGTCCTCGCACCAGCGCAAAAATTCCAGCAGCCCCAAGCCATCCGACGAGCGATAGCCCCACGGACACGGATGCCCGTGACGCTGCTCAATCGGGCCAATGGTATTTTTCCACTCAAAGCGCGTTTCAACCGTGTCGCCTTCGACGTAATTGCCGCCGGGGAAACGCAAAAAATTCGGCTTCATGTCCACCATCATCTGCATCAAATCTTTTCGGAAACCGTTCGGCTGGTTGCCCCAAGTCGGCGGGAACAGTGAAACCATGCCGAGCCAGATCGTGCCCGGCTGGTCGAGCAAAATGACGAGCCGCGCGTGTGAAGTGGGTTGAACTTTTCCCGTCTTGAGCGTCACGGAAAATTGTTTCCAGCCGGTCGCGAGGCCGGAAATTTTTTCGGAAGCAAAGATGGTTTTGCCGTCGTCGCTCACAATCGCAACCGTCAGCGGGCCGGAAAATTTTTCATCCGCACGGGCGAGAATTGTTGGGGCATATTTTGTGTTTGGCTGGACGGGAATTCCCCAGTAGCCGTCGTTCGCGACACCAGCGGGATTTTTTTTATCCGCCTTTGCGACTTCCACGCGCAGGCTCGCCGTGAGTTTGTCATTGAAAACATTGGTGAAATCCAGCGCGATGCGCGCGGCGGAATTTTCATCACTCACCGCCGACCAGTGCGCGGGCGACTTGTCGTTGTCGAGAAACGCGCGGTTTTGCACCAGCTCCGCGTAAAGCCCGCCGTCGTAACTGTGATTGATTTCCTCGGTCATCAGCCCGGCAAAAAGCGGGCTGACTTGGCCGGCGGATTTTCCAGCGTCAACGGTGAAAGCCGGCCCGGCGAAACAGGCAACGGCGGCGGCGGAAAAAACAGAAATGAACAGTGGCGTGCGCATGGCTAATTCTTTCGAGATTGAGGCGCAAAACTCAATGCCGATTATCTTCACGATCCTACGATGGGCGCATCTCAATTTTTTGCAACACCTCGTTCTCTCATTAACACCCGGCTTCAGCCGGGTGGAAAGCGCCGCAAGCAAACGAAAACGGTTTCAACCGTTTTCGCCCGCTGTAACGCGGCGGCCGTCCGCAAGCCGTTGAAACGGCTGGGTCGTGGTTGTGACGCGGACACCGGGCTGAAGCCCGGTGTTAATGAGACCTGCAAGAAAGTGAGATGCGCCCTCCTACGATGCACGGCCCGCCACCAAGCGAGACAGTCTCATTTGACCAGCCGAAAAAATTGCGCCGCGTTCGTCATCGGCGCCGTGAACTGCCAGTTTGTTCCGGTAACCTGCGGCACTGGCGATGTTACCGCTGCCCAATTTGACGCCGCGAGGTTCGTGCTGATCAGCACGGTGAAACCCGCGTTCGCCAACGGCCAGGTCAGCGTGAGGCTGGACGCCGAGTTCGTCAGCGCGATGACCGGATTGTTCGTGCTCAAAAGAACATTCACGCCGAGCGCGTAGCTGGCCGCGATCTCCGCCGCGGAAAGTGCGACGCTGTGGATGCGGAATTCATCGAGCAGGCCATTCAGGTAGGGATCGGGGAACTGCGATTTGCCGAGGAAATTGTTCGCGGTGCTGCCGAGGTTCGAAGGTTTGATGGTCATGGCAGAGTTCGTGCCGACCGCGACGCCGTTCTGGTAGAGAATTCCTGTGAGTCCGTTGCGAGTGACGGCGAGGTGCTGCCACACGCCGGTGGCGAGTGCGGCGGGGCCGTTGATCTGCTGCTCGCCGCCAGAACTGTTGGTCGTGATGGCAAAACGCAGGCGCGTGGTGCTGCCGTTCTGCGGCGTGAGAAACATGTAGCTCGTGGAGTTGTTGCCGAAGTCGAAGAGGCGCGTCCAGTTCGCCGTGGAATTTAATTTCACCCACGTCTCGATGGTGAAATTCGTCAGCGCACTGACGATGCCGACGGGCAGCGCGGCGTATTGCGACGAGGCGGATGCCAGCGTCAATTGTCCGGTGGAAAAACTTCCGCCAATCGGCAGCGTCCCCGTCCACGCCACGCCGCCAATCGAATCTGCGATGGTCGTGCCGCTCGTTTCCCCAAAGCCATAGCGATGCACCAGCGAAGGCAGCGGCGCAACCGTGAACGACCAGACCGCACCGATGTTCGTATTCGCCCCAACGATTTCATCCACGCGCCAAAAATAATTTGTCGCTCCAGGCAGCGCGGGATAAAAAAAATTGTTCGTAACGACGCCGAGAAATTGCGGTGACAACGTGGTGGCCTGCGCGACCGCGTTGGAATCAGTTCCCAGAAAAACCGCGTGCGACACGGCGTTGCTGCCGGGCGTCCAGCTTAACGCCGTGGCGAAGTTCACGTTCGCCGCCTCATTCGCCGGCGAAGGATTCGACGCCGCGCCCACGGCCACAATTTTATCCAGCACCACCGTGGTGAGCGATTGCGGCGGCAACGACAGCGGAAAACTCGCGGCTCCCAGCGTCAGGAATTTATTTGTTCCCGCCGTTTGATAGACGCCGGAGAAATAATTGGAGAACGCGCCGAAGCTGGCATTGATGGCATTGGTCGCGGTATCGCGGTTGATGAGCACCGTGACCAGCCGCAGCCCGTCGGGCGAGAGAAACGCGGAGGTCGGCACCACGCTGCTGCTGTTCGTCGCGGCAACGCGCCGATAGCCGGGCTGGATGAAATACGAAAAATGTTTCATTGACCAATAGCTCGGTGAATCCACCAACCGTGTGATTGCGTGGGCGTGCCGGGCGGCACGTTAGTCCAGGTGGACTGCGGATTAAAAGGATTTTCAACCTGGATCAGCCCGCCGTTCGTTCCTGGCCAGATGAGATTCCAATGGTTGTAACCGCTGACCGATTCGACAACGAGCGAGTTGTGGATCAGCACCGCACATTCAATCATATCGAACACATCGCCATACTCGGTCATGAAGCGCGGCTTGCTGGGGAAAACATTTGCCACGGAACTGATGGCTGTCAGAAACGAATCGCCCGTCGTGCCGCCATCGCCGTAAAGATGATGGGCCACGCCGTAAAAGCTGTTCGAGTTCAGCGTCGCGGCGTAGCCCGGCAAATCGCCAAATGAGATGTGGACACATTCCGGCGCGAGCAGTTTCGGCGGCGACGGCAGGTTCGTTAGCTTTTGATAGACCGCATCCAGCGCCTTGGAGTAGCTCGCGTAGTTCGTGCCGTTCACCGTGTCCTCGGTCGGATGAAAAATGCAGGAGTCGTAGCTCGCGACCCAATCCGGTTCGTTCTGGATGCTGGCCCAGGTGAGATTCACGCCGTTGGACTGATAGGATTTGATCGAATCGAACCAGTAGTTCGCGAAGTTCGTGTAGGCGAAACCACCGCCCACGTTGGTGATCAGCGTGCCGCCGTTGCCGACCTGTCCGTTGCTTTTCAAAGACGCCGGCGGCGACCACGAACTCATATAAACCGGCACCGGGTGCCCGAGAACGCGGTTCGCGTTGGAAACAAAGCCTGGCGCGTCGGGATCAAAATTGCTCGTGCCCTGGTAGCGAAACCAGTTTCCCAGCCGCAGCATCGAGAGGTTCAAGCCGGCGAAGGCGTTCGTGTAAATCTCCAGATTATAGGGATGCGCCGTGACCCAGCCGTTGTAGAAACAAATCGCGCCGCCGAGTCCCTCGATGGTCTGAAAAGTTTTCGTCGGGTCAATGCCCACGACCGGCGGCGCGGGCGGCGTGCCGTCCGTGCCGTTGTCGAGATTGGAAACGGCGAACGTGTAGCTCGCCGTGCCGAAAACAAATTTGTCCAAATCCAAGCCGTCCTCGCGCGCGCCGATTTGAAACGTCTGTGTGAGCGTGTTCGTCGTTACCGCAAACGTCGGGCCGGCGGCGAACAGGGAAAGATTGATCCATTTCCACATTCCGCTGCCGAGCGTGCCGCCGCCAGTGACGACATCGGTGTTGTTGCTGAAACCCACTCCGCCCAAACCGTTCACGAGAGTCCAGTCGGCATTGTTCGTTGGGTTTTTTGTTCCGAATCCGTTTCCGTAAAACAGGCTGTCGTCGTTGAACCCGCCCGGACCGACGCGGTGGCGTGCGTAAAGCTGATATGTTCCCGCCACCGGAAACGTGACCGTGTAAGTGGCAATGCGGTTAGCGTTGGTGGGATTATTGCCCGCGCCGGTGCCGATGATGGTGATATAGGCCGGGCTGGCGCTGTTGCTCACCGCCCAATCCGAACCGAGCGTGCCGGACTCCGCTTCAAACGAAACGAACGCCGCACGGGCTGAAACTGAGAGCAGCAGCGAGAACAAAATGGCGATTCTTTGGAAAATAGTTTTCATCACGGGCCAAGTTGCAGGCGGTAAAAGCACGCGGCGGAATTTTGGTTCGTGTCCATGAACATCACGGGCATGGTCGCCGGATTGGTGGTGAATAGCAGTTGCCAGTTCACAAGGTTCGTGGAGGTAAACAAAAGATAATCCGGCCCGATGATTCCCATCGCGGACAAACTCACCGGACTGCCAAACGCAATGGAACCAAACGCGGGCGGCGTGGCGGGATTCACGGTGATGCTGAAATTATTGGTCGCGCTCAACGGCGGCGTGCCGTTGTCGGTGACTTTCACCTGAATCGCGTTCGTGCTCGAGGCCTGGCTGATGAACGGACGCCAGGTGAAGCGCGCGGTAGTGCTGTTCAGCGTCGTAAGCGCAGCGTTCGTCGGCGCGGCAAGCAAAGTGAACGTCAGCGTTTGCGATGGCAAATTGAGATCGCTCGCCTGGTTGGTCAACGTCAACGTCACGCCGGCGTTGACGGTTTGATTGGAAATTGCCGCGAGCGTAGGCGGCAGATTCGCCGACGCCACAAACGTCACCACGCTTAAGCCGGGCAAGGTGTAGCTGAACGAGGAATTGCTCACGGCGACGACGGCTTGCGTCGCCAGCGAAACATCCGGCGAGGTAATCCACGGAACCACAGATGCGACGGCGGGAAAATTCGTGAGATTGAAAACTGGCGTCAGCGGAATGCCCGTGGGGTTGACGGCAACGATGGCGAAGTTGCCGGAGTTGGTGTCGCGATACGCGGTGGTCAGGATGCTGCCGCTGTAGCTCACGGCGATGCGATTGAAACCGGGCCGCACGAACCGGCTGAACTGTGCCATCACATATCCACGCTTATGCGGCACGCCCGCCGAGTTGATCAGGCCGTTGGTGTTGCCCATGACTTTCCACCAGATGTAGGCGCTCATGTTACCGATGTTGATACAGTCGTGGATCTGCTGCGCGGTGGAAATCGCGGAATCAATCGTCTGATCGTTCACGAGCCACTCGGACATCCACGTCGGCTTGCCCTTGCTGTGCGCAAGCGGATAGTCGGCGATGGTCGCACCGTAAAGATGCCCGCCAACATAAACAACATTCGTGACCGCCACCGGATCGTTGAGCGTCGCGTCGGAAAGCGCCTGATTGAAGAAAAAAGATTCGGGCATCATCACCGGCGCGTTGGTGATGGCGGCAGCGTTGGTGCGGAAGAAAGACAGAAACTGGTTGTTGCTCCAAACGCAGGACTCGAAAGTCAAGGCATAGTCCGGCTCGTTTTGAACTGAAACCACCGCCAGTGAAGCGCCGTTTGTCTTCATATAGCCGGCGAAATTATTGAGATAGTTTGCGTAGCTGGCGTATTGCGAGGGCAACAAAGAGCCACCCAGCGCCACGCCGTTGTCTTTCATGGAATAAGGCGGCGTCCACGGTGTCGCCAAAACTCTTGCGCCGCGCGCGACGGCCCGTTGCGCATCCGTCAGCGCATTAACCCAGTTGGTGTTCGGGTCAATGCGCACGCGCAGCAGCGTGAGGCCGAGGCTGGAACCGTTCGTGTTATAGAGCGTATCGAAGTTGGTGCTCGCAATTGGATCGGGCACATCCAAAAACACCGCGCCGCCGCCGAAGCCGTCCATGCGCTGAAGCAGGTTCGTCCAGTTGACGACGCTGCTGCCTGCGGAAGGCGGCGTACCATCATTGCCGTTGTCCAGATCAGAAACGGTGTAGGTGTAATAGCTCAACCCGAACGCGAACGCGTCTAGGTCGAGGCCGTTCTCGCGCGCGCCGATCTGAAATGTCTGTGTCAGGTTTCCGCTCGTCACGGCGAACGTTGCGCCGGGCGCGAAGACAGAGAGGTTCACCCATTTCCAAACGCCGCTGCCAAGCGAACCGTTGGCGTTGACGATGTCAGTCGGGTTGTTGAAGCCCGCCGCACCGAGGCCGTTCACCAGAATCCAGTCCGCGCTGTTCGCCGGATTTTTCAGGCCGAAACCTTTTCCATAAAACAGGCTGTCGTCGTTGAACGTGCCGGGGCCGACGCGAACATGGGCGTAGAGTTGGTAAGTGCCGGGCGTGGGAAACGTCACGGTGTAAGTCGCCACGCGCGCGGTGTTGGTGGGAACGTTGCCCCCGCCGTCCGTCGTGATGGTGAGGTAGGCGGGCGAGGTGCTGTTGCTCACGGCCCAGTCCGCACCGAGTGTGCCGGACTCCGCTTCAAATTTCGCGAGCGAGACGGGCGACGATGAATTGGTGGACGACTGAAACTGCCAGTAGTTGAGATTGAAAAGATTCGTCGCCGCCGCGCCGGTGAACAGCAGGTAAAGATTGTGAACGCCACGCGCCGTGATATTGCTGACCGTGGTGGACACGCTCGCCCACGTCTGCCAGCCGCCGGTGAACAGCACGGCGCAATTGCCGATCAACGTTCCGTTCGTGGCATCGAGATGCAGTTCCACATTTCCACCGGGACCAGCGCTGGCGATCCGCGCGGTGAAATTCGTCGCGCCTGCGCTGGTGAAATCAACGCCGCGCAGCATGATCCAGTTGCCGCTGAAAATATTCGTCACATTCATGCCGCCCTCGACGCAGGCTTCCGTAGCGATGCCGCTTTGCTGCGCGATGGTTTCGGCCTCGACGCGCACGTAGGGGTTCATATTTTTCAATTGCGGCAAACCGTTCGTG
>JANYDP010000485.1 GCA_025363535.1 Verrucomicrobiota bacterium
CGGCGGCGAAACCGGCGACAAACGCGTCGGTGTGGTCTGGCACACCCAAGGGTCGGGCAAGTCGCTGACGATGGCATTTTACGCCGGACGGCTCGTGGTCGAGCCGGCGATGGAAAATCCCACGCTGATTATTCTCACCGACCGCAACGACCTCGACGACCAGCTATTCGGCACATTCGCACGTTGCCATGAATTGCTCCGGCAAAAACCTGTGCAGGCACAGAACCGGGACAATTTGAAAAAACTTCTGGCCGTTGCATCCGGCGGCGTGGTGTTCACCACCATCCAGAAATTTTTCCCGGAAGACAAGGGCGGCAAACATCCGCTGCTTTCCGACCGGTGCAACATTGTTGTCATCGCCGACGAGGCGCACCGCAGCCAATACGATTTCATTGACGGTTTCGCCCGGCACATGCGCGACGCGCTGCCGAACGCCTCTTTCATCGGCTTCACCGGCACACCGATTGAAAAGGCCGACGCCAACACGCGGGCGGTGTTTGGCGATTACATTTCCATTTACGACATTCAGCGCGCCGTTGAGGACAAGGCGACCGTGCCGATTTTCTACGAAAGCCGTCTCGCCAAGCTGGAATTGAAGCCGTCGGAAAAACCGAAGATTGACCCGGATTTTGAGGACGCGACCGAAGGCGAGGAACTTGAGCATAAGGAAAAACTGAAATCCAAATGGGCGGCATTGGAAGCCGTCGTTGGCGCGGACAAACGTGTCAGCCTCATCGCCGAAGATTTGGTGAAGCATTGGGACGCCCGGCTTGAGGTGATGGACGGCAAGGCAATGATTGTGTGCATGAGCCGCCGCATCTGTTTTGAACTTTACGAGGCTATCCGCAAGTTGCGTCCGAAGTGGCATCACAAGGACGATGAAAAGGGTGTGGTAAAAATCGTGATGACCGGCTCGGCCAGTGACCCGCTCGAATGGCAGGATCATATTCGTAGCAAAACTCGCCGGGAGGCGTTGGCGAAACGATTCAAAAAAAGCGAAGACTCATTCAAGATTGTCATTGTTCGCGATATGTGGCTGACCGGATTTGACGCGCCTTGTCTGCATACAATGTATCTGGACAAGCCCATGCGCAGCCACGGGTTGATGCAAACTATCGCCCGCGTGAACCGTGTTTTCAAGGACAAGCCGGGCGGCTTGGTGGTGGATTATCTCGGCCTCGCGCATGAGTTGAAACAGGCGCTCGCCACCTACACCGAGAGCGGCGGCCACGGACGGACGGCGATTGACCAAGAAGAAGCTGTCGCCGTCATGCTGGAAAAATACGAAATTTGCTGCGACCACTTCCACGGCTTCGACTGGTCGAAATGGGCGACGGGTAAACCGGCGGAAAAACTCGGCTTGCTCCCGGCGGCGCAGGAATTTATTTACGCACACGCGGCCAAGACCAAAAAGCCCGACGAGCATAAACAGAAATTTCTCCGCGCCGTCACCGAGCTTTCGCAGTCGTTCGCCTTGTCTGTGCCACACGTTAAGGCAATTGAAATTCGGGACGATGTGGGATTTTTTCAAGCCGTCCGTGCTGCCATCGCCAAGAATGAAATCAGTGGCAAAGAGAAATCGCCGGGAGACATTGATGCCGCCATCCGTCAGATTATTTCCCGCGCCGTTGCGTCCGATGAAGTGGTGGACATTTTTGCCGCAGCCGGTTTGAAGAAGCCCGACATTTCGATTTTGTCGGATGATTTTTTGGCCGAAGTTCGCGGAATGCCACAGAAAAATCTCGCGGTCGAATTGTTGCGCAAGCTGCTTAACAATGAAATCAAACTGCGCTCCAAAAAATTCCTGATTCAGTCGAAGTCGTTTGCCGAGTTGCTGGAAAATTCCATCCGTAAATATCAAAACCGCGCCATTGAAACAGCACAGGTGATCGAGGAATTGATTCAACTCGCCAAGGATATGCGTAAGGCCGACACGCGCGGCAAAGACCTCGGCTTGAGCCAGGACGAAGTTGCATTTTACGATGCGCTGGAAACCAACGACAGCGCTGTAAAAGCCTTGGGTGATAAAAATTTGAAATTCATCGCGCAGGAACTTGTAAAAACCATCCACGAAAATGTCAGCATTGATTGGACGGCGAAAGAATCTGTCCGCGCCAAGCTTCGCGTCATGGTTAAACGCATCCTGCGAAAATACGGTTATCCGCCTGACAAACAGGAGAAAGCAACCCAGACAGTATTACAGCAGGCGGAATTGTTATGCGCAGATTGGGCTGAATAAATTAAAGTTTTGTCCGTCGTAGGGGCACGACGTTAATTGGTTCAAAACTTACCAGCTTCGCCATGCTGGTCGAATGTTGATTCCGCAAGTGTCCATATACCCTGGTAGTGGGCTACATTCAGCCGATCAAAGCGACAACTTCTTCCAAACTCCAAACATGGTCTGCGATTCCAGCCTCCATTGCAGGCGTCACGCGCAGCGAAGTGTGAATCCGGCAAAAGTTGTAATGCAT
>JANYDP010000522.1 GCA_025363535.1 Verrucomicrobiota bacterium
AACGATTGGGCGCGCGAACACGACGACCCGAAATACATCCTGAACCTCCTCAAAAGCATCATCACCGTGAGCATCGAGACGATGAAGATCGTGAAGGGGCTGCCGGAGTTGAGGGAGAGGAAGTAAACTCGTCTCACCTCACCCCCAATCCCCCTCCCTCTCATCGGATGGAGCAAGAGGAGATGTCTTGGCGTCTTGGCGTTATTAAAAACGGTGCGCGTCGTTCACGCCTCCGGTTTGTAGCCCAGATAGTATTGGGCACCGGCGAGGAAGTGTTTGTTGAAGTAGCAGGCTTTTTCCGTGATGGTCGCGTAGAGGTCTATGTTTGTGACGAGGTCGTAAGCGGGCGGCTCGGGGGCACTGCCGGCGAACACGGCGTCTTCGCTTTCTGTTTCGGGTTTGGACGGCGCGAAGTCTTCGGGTTTGGTGGGCAGGCCGGATTCGGTTTTGAGACGATGGCGGTACTTGCGTTCGAGGAATTCACGGCGCTCGCGTTCCCGAGCTTTTTGATCTTCCCAATCCGCGCGTTCGCGGTCGGCATCGAATTCCTCGTCTGCGGCATCGTAAATTTGCTCCATGCTGCGCTCGTACCATCGCTCGTAGTCCACGACGAGGAAGTAACTCCACGGGTAACGGGCGTTGGCGATGGTTTCGCGCAGGCACTGGATGATTTCGGGAACGCGGTCAAGGTCCTCGCCCCGGCCAATGGTAACGTGCATCTGGGTGCCGGTCCAACCACGGTGGATTTTTTCAGCACCCCAGCCTTTGCCAAGGAGTTTGGTGAGGCGGCGATTCGTTTCTCCGCAGAACCAGGCATGTTCAGATTCTTCCATGCCGGTGTCTTCGTCCCAGTGACGGGGTTCGGCAACGCTGTCACGGCCGATGTCTGAAAGTTCGTCCCGGAAAATCAGCTTGAGCGGTGCGAGCGGGCGCGGGGCGGGCGCGGCGAATTCCTCGCTCCACGGCGGCAGCAGGGGGCGGAGGGAATCCAGTTCCACCGGTTTGACGGGGCAGATTTCAAGTTCGATTTCGTGAAGGCGTGGAGCGTCGGCCAGTGGCGTGAAGTCCGGCGGTTCTTCCCGCCCGACCACAAGCCGGCGGAGACTCGGTAGTTTCGCCAGGGGAGCAAACGACTCGTACTCGCCGCCACTCAAGGTCAGGTGGGTTAAGTGCTGGAGCGCGGTGAGCGGGGTGAGGTCGGTGTAGTAACCATAGAGGACCGCGTTGAGGAGTTTGGCGTAGCGCTCGATGCCGTGGAGTTCGGTGGTGTTTTCCAGATGCAGGCGGCGCAGTTCGGGCAAGTCCGGCAGGTCGGCGACTGAACGGAGCGGCAATTGAAACTTGAAGTGATGGCCGATTTCGAGCACGCGGACTTGCGGCAGGCAGGGAACGTCGCGCAGGGCGTGGATGTTGCCGTGGAAATGAAGTTCGCGGAGATCGCGGAGGTTTTCCAGCCCGGTCAGATCCGGCCACGGGGCGTCCGGGTAGAGAAGCAAGGATTGCAACCGGGTGAGCTGGCCGACGAAGTGCAGGTCGCGCGCGGTCGCGCTCCAGATGTTCAGCGTGGTGAGCGTGGGTTGGGTGAGCAGCGGCGACCAGTCGTCCGCCTCACAGCGGGTGATCGAAAGAGAAATCAATCCGCGACAAAACCGGACGAAGGACAGATCGCGAATCGGGCGGTCGTCATGTTCGCCGACTCTGATTTCCTTCACCTGGGGAAGGATTTCCTCGACGTGTTCAGCTTCCGCGCGGGTGAAACGCGGTTCGTAGGCGGGGTTAAGGGCGCGGTCTTTTTTGCGCAGGCGCTCGGCTTCATAGTTGGTGTCCGCCAGTTTGACGCCGTGCTTTTTTTTCCAAACGCCGAGGGTTTGTTCGATGAGGATTTCGCAGCCGAAACGTTCCTCGACCGTGCGACGTGAATCACACGCCCAGGTGGCAAAATTTGCGATTGAAGCGGGCATCGTTTTCACGCCGACTCTTGCAGATTGGCCGGCGAGTGGAAATAAAAATCCGGCGAGGCGAAGGGAAAAAGTTGAAAGCGGCAATTCCAGATACTTAACAGCCTCGCGGCAACCAGAAACCAAGCTCGCGTCCGTCTGGCACGGCTCGCAGATTTCACCGCCACGCAGCCCAAGCCGCGCCAGGACATTTCGGCGAGCACTTCGGCCACGCCGGAACGGGTGGATTTGTTCGCGCAACTGGATAAGGTACTGAACAAGTAATTTGATCCCTTGGCGTCCGCCAACCCGGCGTTCTACAACGAGTATCAGATCGTCCGCGCAATTGTGGACAGTTCGGCCAACCACGTTGCGAAAACACCGCCGGTGCCGCAACCTTCTCCGCTGGCAAAAGCGGCCCAGAAAAGCTTCTCAATTCCAATCAACACAGGCAGAACTTTCAGGTCTGCCTTTTTTGAAGGCACAGGGTTCACGTCGCCCGTTTTTGTGTGTGCGCTTTGACCCTGCGTTTGTTAACCAGAAGACGTGTTCAGCCCAGTGCCAGCATCGCAGAAGTACCGCGGCCGCATCGCTCCGTCGCCGACGGGCCATTTGCACGTCGGCCACGCGCGCACTTTCTGGGCGGCCCAGGAACGCGCGCGGGCAAACAACGGCACGCTCGTCCTGCGGAATGACGATCTGGATTCCACGCGCTACAAAATGGAATTCGTGGAGGCGATGATCGAGGATTTGAAATGGTTTGGGTTTGACTGGCAGGAAGGCTTGGACTGCGGCGGCGAGTTTGGGCCATACGCACAAAGCGAGCGGCAAACTTTTTACGAGGCGGCCTTGGAAAAACTCCGCGACAGGGGCTTTGTTTATCCCTGCACCTGCTCGCGCAAGGACATCCTGACCGCCGCGCGCGCGCCCCATGCGGAGGATGACAGCGAGCCGATTTATCCAGGAACCTGCCGGGAAAAGCGGAAAGCGGAAAGCGGAAATTCGCCTGGCGGGTTCCGCGTGCCGGATGGTGAAACGATTGTCTTTGACGACGGCGGGTTCGGTTCGCAGCGCTTCGTGGCCGGAAAAGATTTCGGCGACTTCGTGGTCTGGCGGCAGGACGGCGTGCCGTCGTATCAACTCGCATGCACCGTGGATGACGCGGCGATGCGGATCACCGAAGTGGTGCGCGGTGCGGATTTGCTGGCGAGCACCGCGCGGCAACTGCTGATTTACCGCGCGCTGGATTTGCCCCCGCCCCGTTTCTTCCATTGTCCGCTGATGCTGGATGAAAACGGAGTCCGGCTCGCCAAACGTCACGACGCCTTGAGTCTGCAGCAACTGCGCGGGCGGGGTGAAACGCCTGAAACGCTGCGTGCCCGGTTCGCCTGAATTCGGGCGAGGCCGCCAAAGGCCCGGCGGTGGAATTCGCCCCGGAACCGCCGGGACGAAACGATTACAAGCTGCGTATTGACTCACGGCTAAATGTTACCGGAGGCTGGAGTCATTGGAGCTTGGTTGCCTCACGATTCAGGTTACCCAGGGCAGTGAAGAACTTCTGGAGTTTGAGCTCAATGTTTTTCTTCAACTCGAACGGATCCAAG
>JANYDP010000529.1 GCA_025363535.1 Verrucomicrobiota bacterium
ACAAGAAGGGCGCGTGGCTGCAATTCGACGGCGAGTTGATCGGCCAGGGCAAGGACGCCGCGAAAAAAGCGCTGGCGGACAAGCCGGAGCTGGCGAAGAAAATCGTCGAGGCAATCATGGTGAAGAAGGCGGCGGCGGTGCCGGCGGCGTAACTGCCGAGCCTTCGATCATGAAATTTCCATCACTTCTGCTTGTCGCCGTGGCGTGCTGCCTATCGGGTTGCACGGCAGTGAACATCCGCGCGATTCCGAACGAAACTCGGATTATCAAAGTGTTGATCCGAGAAAGCCCCAAGGTTCCCGTGGCCGATTTCCTAGACGTGCTCGTTGAGGGATTTGAGCGACACGGAATCTCAACCACGATTGTCCCCGAGTCAGCCGACCTTGGGGATGCATACGTGGTTACTTACACAGCACAGCGGAAATGGGACATGGCGATTTATCTCGCGGATGCAACCATAAGTATTCAGAAAGAAGGTCATCGCATCGCCCATGCAGAATATCATCTGCGTAATGGCGGCGGCCTTTCTTTGGCAAAGTGGCAAAATACAAAGACAAAGATTGATCCTGTAATTGATGAACTTTTGAAGGATTATCAGAAATAGAAGCTCCACGAGACAAAAACTCTAGGTTGGTTTCTTTGCCACGTATATCGGCAAGAACTTTTCAACCAAGCTTTCCTGTGTCCCGTGAAAAAGCGGCGGAGGGCCGCCGCACTCCAAGACGCTTCGCGAAGTTCGGAGGCCGCAGGAAAACGCGCCAGCGTCTTGGAGTGCGCCAGTCCTCTGGCGCTTTGGAAGGTGTGAGGAATTTATCGCGATGGAAAAGCGGGCTAAAGTCACCGCAGTCCAAACGCTATCGCGACTGCCAGGCATCACCGAACTTCGCGCAGCGTCTGGACTGCGGCGCATTTACCGCCGCTTTCGGATCGGTCGTTGCAGGCAATCACGGCGGAGACGAGGTGACGAATCTCAAACTCACAAAATTGAGAGACTCCCAAAGCCGTCTCCGGCAAAATCAAACTTATGAGCGAAGAGATTTTTGACGTGGTCAACGAGCGCGATGAGGTGGTCGGGCAAAATACGCGGCGCGAAGTGCATCGCCTCGGCTTACTACATCGCGCGGTGCATGTGCTGGTGTTCAATGCGCGCGGCGAGATATTTTTGCAACTGCGTTCGGCAAAGAAGGACAGGCATCCCAGCGTCTGGGATTCCTCGGCGTCGGGCCATGTGGATTCGGGCGAGGATTATGACACGACGGCGGTGCGCGAAGCGCGTGAGGAGATCGGTTTGAAACTTTCGCAAACTCCGAAGCGGCTGTTCAAAATTGATGCCTGCGCCGAGACCGACGCGGAGTTCGTCTGGGTTTATCGCTGTGAAAACGAAGGGCCGTTCACGTTGCATCCCGACGAGATTGATCGCGGCGACTGGTTCACGCCCGCCACCGTCACCAGTTGGATTCGCGAGCGTCCGCAGGAGTTTGCGCCGGCGTTTGTTTTCATCTGGTCCAAGCTGAACTGAATTCCAGGTTAAAGCCACCCTCCTTCTCCACCGATGAAAAGTTGCGGCACTTGACCTCCCCATGAGCGTCAACTACGTTTCGCGCCTGATTAAAAAACTATGAATAATTTTCTGGTTCCGATGGTGGTTGAGCAGACGGGTCGCGGCGAACGTGGCTACGACATTTATTCGCGGCTGCTGGTGGACCGCATTGTCTTCCTTGGCACGCCGGTGGACGACATGGTCGCCAATCTCATCATCGCGCAGTTGCTGTTTCTTCAGATGAGCGATCCGAAGAAGGACGTGCATCTCTACATCAATTCCCCCGGCGGCAGCGTCACGGCCGGACTCGCAATTTACGACACCATGCAGTTCATGACTTGCGACGTGAACACCTACTGCATCGGCCAGGCCGCCAGCATGGGCGCGGTGCTGCTCTGCGGCGGCACCAAGGGCAAGCGTTACGCGCTGCCGAACGCCAACATCATGATCCACCAAGTCCTCGGCGGCGCGGAAGGCCAGGCGAGCGATGTCGAGATCCGCGTGAAGTACATGCTCAAGTTGAAGCAGCGCTTGAACGGCATCATTGCCCATCACACCGGCAAGGCCATCGAGCAGGTTGAGAAAGATTGCGACCGCGATAATTTCATGTCCTCGGAAGAGGCCAAGAATTACGGCCTCGTGGATCAAGTCGTGCAATCGCGCAAAGAAATCGTCGGCCTGGCCGAAAAAACTTCCGTCATTCCCTGATTTTCCGTGGCGCGACCGACCAACATCACGCTCTGCAGCTTCTGCGGCAAATCGCACGCCGAGGTGAAGAAGCTCATCGCCGGTCCCGGCGTTTACATCTGCGACAACTGCATTGTCCTGTGCAAAAACGTCCTCGACAAGGAGGCTGAAGCGCTCGTCAAGAAGCCCCGGACGCGCATTCACGTCCCCAAACCGGCGGAAATCCGCCGCCAACTCGACAAGCATTGCATCGGACAAGAGCACGCGAAGAAGACTTTGGCCGTGGCCGTGCATAATCACTACAAGCGCATCTTGCAAGAGCCGGATGGCGAGTTGGAAACGGTCGCGAAAGATTCCGAAGCCCGCCCGCCCAGCGATGCCCACGCCGACGTGGACATCGAGAAGAGCAACATCCTCATGATTGGCACCACCGGCTCGGGCAAAACGCTGCTCGCCCGTTCACTTGCCAAGATCCTCGACGTCCCCTTCGCCATTGCCGACGCCACCACGCTTACCGAGGCCGGTTACGTGGGTGAAGACGTGGAAAACATCGTCCTGCGCCTCCTGCAAAACGCCGACTACGACGTGAAACGCGCCCAGCGCGGCATCGTTTACATTGACGAGATTGACAAGATCACCCGCAAGACCGAGAACGTCTCCATCACCCGTGATGTTTCCGGTGAAGGCGTCCAACAAGCGCTCCTCAAAATCCTCGAAGGCACCGTTTGCAACGTCCCGCCGCAGGGCGGACGCAAACATCCGCAGCAGGAATACATCAAAGTGGACACCTCCAACATCCTCTTCATCTGCGGCGGCGCCTTTGTGGGCTTGGAGAAGGCCATTCAACGTCGCCTGGGCAAGAACGTGATGGGCTTTCGCGGCGCGGAAGTCAGCCAGAAGATTACTACCATCAACCGCCAGGAAATTTTGCAACACGTCGAGCCGGAAGACCTGCTCGCGTTCGGTTTCATCCCTGAATTCATCGGTCGCCTGCCGATGGTCACCGTCCTGGGCGAACTGACCGAGGAACAACTCGTTTCCATCCTCACCGAACCGAAGAACGCCCTCACGAAACAGTACGCCAAGCTCATGGCCATGGAAGGCGTGGAGCTGGAATTCACCCCCGACGCCTTGCGTGAACTCGCGGCCCAAGCCATCCAGAAAGGCACCGGCGCGCGCGCCCTGCGCAGCCTGCTGGAAAAGCTCATGCTCGAAGTGATGTACGAAGTGCCCGGCAGCCAGGATATTTTGCACGTCAAGATCACCCGGCCCGCCGTCTTGGGCGAAGCCCGGCCCCTCATTCGGCGCAAAGCCGACCAAAAAGCGGCCTAA
>JANYDP010000532.1 GCA_025363535.1 Verrucomicrobiota bacterium
CCGGAGCACGGTTGATTTCATCGGCGAGAATCAAATTTGCGAAAACGGGCCCGCGCTTGACGCGAAAACTCGCGTTCGACGGATCATAGATTTGTGTTCCAATGACATCGGCTGGCAATAGATCCGGCGTAAACTGAATTCGAGAAAACTTGAAGTGGCACGCTTGAGCCAAAGTGCGAACGGCCGAAGTTTTGGCCAGGCCCGGCAGGCCTTCGAGCAAAACGTGACCTTCTGTCAAGAGGGCTGAAATCAGCCGGCGAATCAGTTGCCTTTGGCCGACAATCCGCTTCTGAACTTCGACCTCGAGGGTCTTGAGTTCATCGCCAACGTGTTTGACCTCAGTCGCATCCAAAATTTTCTGTTGAATCAAGTCTGCCATACGATTCCTCTCCATGCTGCGGCCGGTGTCACTATCAAGGTCGGATCAATCCCCAGTTCCTGCGCGTGCCGGTCGCGAACGGTTTGCAGCTCGAGGGAACGCTTGTGTTCGGCGGCGGTCGGGCGCTGGCTCAGACGCGGCGGGAAATGCGGATGGTTTTCCGGCGGCACCGCCAGCCCGCGCGCAATGGCGACGACGACGCCCGATCGGCGACGCTCGGACAAATGGCGTGGAAACAGGGGTTCCACCGGCGTCTGCGCCGCTGCGGTCGCCGCGAGGTTCACAACCGTCTCATGATTCATCACGAAGAACGGCGGCCGGTTGGCGGCGATGGCTTCGCTCTCGCGCCAGCGCCACAACTCGCGCAACACCGCCAGCGCCGGGCACCCCAGTAGATGACTGCCCTTGATGCGCCAGGCCGAATCGGAGTCGTCCGGCCGGGGCTGCGTGCAGTCCGCGATCAACCGCGCACAGGATTCCTGCTGCCACGCGAGCCGGCCCTTTTCCGCGAGCGTCGTTTTCAGCCGCTCCACGAGGGGCTTGAGGTAATGCGTGTCGTTACGCGCGTAATGCGCCATGCGTTCGGTCAGCGGACGTATCGCCCAGTTCGCCTTCTGCGGACCTTTCTCCAGTTTCACGCCGAGAAATTTTTCCACCAGCGCGCTGTAACCGAAATGCGGTTCGCCGATCAGCCGCGCGGCGAGCATGGTGTCGAAGATGGACGCGGGTATGAACCGGTGATGTTTCTCCAGCAGACGCAGATCGTAATCCGCGCCGTGCATGAGCAGTTCGCGGCCGCCGAGCGTTTCCAGAAAGGGCGTGAGATCGAGGTTCGACAGCGGATCAACCAGTTCGTCGCCCGCAACCGTGCTGACCTGGATCAGGCAGACCTTTTCGGGGTAGGCGTGCAAGCTGTCGGCCTCGGTGTCCACCGCGACCCAGGTGGCGGCGCGCAGATGT
Source organism: Verrucomicrobiota bacterium (assembly GCA_025363535.1). Lineage (GTDB taxonomy): Bacteria > Verrucomicrobiota > Verrucomicrobiia > Limisphaerales > CAIQOK01 > CAIQOK01. Next base: position 1,340 of record JANYDP010000532.1, read on the forward strand.
TCCAGAAAGCCCGCGAGCTTTGGTTCGGTGTCAATCACGCGTGAAGTATAGGTGTGGCGGACAACCCCTGCCAAGCGCGCGGTTTGGAAACCTCGCGGGCAGAATTATTTCCCGGCCGGAGCCGGGCCGAAGCGGATCACACTCAACACGCGATGGCCGGAGTTCCAAATTTCCTCCAGAAAAGTGTCCACCTTCTCGCCCGCGATGCGGGTGACGCAAATCGGCTGGTTGTCCTGCACGCCCCGGATCAGGCTCGTCACCTGCAAACCGTATTTCTGGGAAAGCCTCGCCACCAGCCCGAACACGTCTTCCCTGGTCGAGACATCAAACGTGATGCGGGCACCGCTGCCCTGTGTCTCGAACAATCCCACAAAGGCGCGGAAGATGTCGGATTCAGTGATGAGACCGACGATCTGTTTGTCGCGCAGCACCGGCAGCGAACCGATCTTCTGGTCACGCATGAGTGCGGCGGCTTCCTCGATGGGCGCCTCCGGATGGGTGGTGAACAACTGACGGTGCATGATTTTTCCAGCCGTCAGCCCGGCCTGTCGTGCCCCGGGCACGACGATGACCGCGAACGGGTTCACCTCCGGCGGGTACGCATGCAGGATGTTGTTGGCCGTGATGATCCCCAGCAAATGCACGCCACCAGGCGACGGCTCCACGACCAGCAAGCGCCGGATCTTTTTCTGCGCCATGAGCGCCGCCGCTTCGGAGAGCGGCAAATCGGGACCGATCGTCACCGGCTGCCGCGTCATACACATGCTTACATTCATGTCGTCGTCTCCATCCGCCCAACCAACCTAAGCGAACTCCCGTCCGCCGGAAGAAGCAAGCGGGAAAATCAGCGGCGGCACCACCGGAAGATTTGCGCTTTTTCAAAAAGCAAAACCGGCTTAACCTGCCCGCATGAATTTGACAGAACAGATGACCGCGCTGGCGCAGCAGGCCCGGGCCGCGTCGCGCGAACTCGCAAAGCTGACCACGGCGGAGAAAAATTCCTGCCTGCTGGCGATGGCGGCTGCGCTCGAAAAAAATTCCGCCGCCATCAAGGAAGCCAACACGCTCGACCTGGCGGTCGGCGCGAAGTTGGGCCTCAGCTCCGCCATGCTGGACCGACTCAAGCTCGACGACAAACGTATCGCCGGCATGGCCCAAGGACTGCGCGAAGTCGCCGCGTTGCCTGATCCTGTCGGCAGAGTTCTCGACGAACGCACGCGGCCCAACGGCTTGAAGCTGCGGAAAATTTCCACGCCCATCGGCGTCGTCGTCATCATCTACGAATCGCGCCCCAACGTGACGGCGGACGCGGCGAGCCTGTGTTTCAAATCCGGCAACGCCACGATCCTACGCGGCGGCAAGGAGGCGTTGAACTCCAATCAAATAATCGCCCGGACGATGATTGACGCAGCCCGGCGGCACCTTCCGCATTTTCCTGAACACGCGATTCAAGTCGTGCCCACGCCCGATCGCGAGGCGATTCCCGTTCTGCTTTCGCTCACGCAATATGTTGATCTCTGCATGCCCCGCGGTGGCGAGGGACTCATCCGCGCCGTCACCGAGTGCAGCAAGGTTCCCGTCATCAAACATTACAAAGGCGTCTGCCACGTCTTCGTGGAAGCCGAGGCCGATTTGAAAATGGCCGAGGCCATCGTGATGAACGCCAAGGTGCAACGTCCCGCCGTCTGCAATGCGATGGAGACTTTGCTCGTGGACAAAACCGTCGCGGAAACATTTTTACCGCCGATGGCGCAGATGCTCGCGGATGAAAAAGTGGAGCTGCGCTGCGACGAAACCTCTTTCCATCAACTATCAAGCATCAACCCTCGACTGCGGCTGAAAGCCGCCACCGAGCAGGACTGGTCCACCGAATACAACGACTACATCCTCAACGTCCGCGTCGTGGACGGCGTGCGCGGCGCAATTGATCACATCAATCATTACGGCTCGGCGCACTCGGACAGCATCATCACGAAGAACGAGGCACACGCGAAACAATTCCTCGCCGAGGTGGATTCGGCGGCGGTGTATTGGAACGCAAGCACGCGTTTCACCGACGGCGGCGAGTTCGGCATGGGCGCGGAGATTGGCATCAGCACCGACAAGATCGGCGCGCGCGGTCCGATGGGGCTGGAGGAACTGACGACTTACAAGTGGCTTGGCTTCGGTGACGGACAAATCCGAACCTAATGCCCACAGTTGAAACACAAATTTCAATGATCCGTGCTGGTCATTTGTAAATGGGCGATTGTTTTTTTGAAAATGCGGTCGGCTTGGGAATGGCGGCCCCGACGGCATTGATCAACAAATTGTCGAAGCAGGCGGTGTTTCTGGTTTTGTTGTCGCCGGTGACGAGGCCGGCCATGCCGTGTGAGAAGGCACTGTTCGTCGTGGACAAAATCTGCGCGCCATCCACAAAGCCGGTGATGGTGCTGCCGGTGAATTGCAGTTTCACGTTGTGCCACTGATGGCCGTCGAAGTTTTTGGCGGTGCCGGCGACCATTTGTTTTTCACCCTTCTCTCCCGAATTGCCGGCGGCGAGCAGGGCGGCTTGATGTTCCTTGTCGCCCAGGTCCACTTCACCGGCCTTACCATTGATGGCGACCAACGTGCAGACGCCATTCGTCACCAGCCGCAGATAATAGCCTTTCGGCGCGCAGCCATAGCCGTCGCCGACGTTATTGACGCGGCCCATGACGCCCGCCCAGCCGCCGTTGTCCAGATAGATGTCGGCGCTGACTTCGTAGTCCTGCCAGTGCTCATCACCGATGATGGTGTAAGGCATCCATTCCGGTGCCCAGCTCTGCGGCTTTTGAGCGATGACCTGGCAAAGACATTTGCCGGTCTTGTCCGGGCGTTCGGCGATTTCAAACACGCTGGCGATGTCCGCCGTGTAATGCGGCAGGCAGCCAAATTGTTTCGGCGAAGTGTATTCCTCAAACGTTTCGCAATACGGAAACGGAAATTTTTCCTCGGCCGGAATATTTCCAAACGAACCTTTCTGCTGTCCGTGCGTGGTGGAGATGGAATAAACCGAATCCGGTTCG
>JANYDP010000537.1 GCA_025363535.1 Verrucomicrobiota bacterium
CACTTTTCGACGCGCTTTTTGAATTCGCCAGTAGCGCGTCCCAACAGTTTCGCGCCCTTGAAGTAGTCAAGTTCCACGTCGGGCGTTGCCTCGTCGATAATAAACGATGAATCGCGCAGTCCCGACGCCTTGAAATCCGAATCGGTGGAAAGAATCTCCACTTCGCCCGGTTCGCGGTATTCCATTTTGGTGGAAAAATAAGAAATCGTCGCGTCATGATCGGATGCGCGCAGCACAAGCCAAGGGCGGGCATAGCTGGCTTCACCCACGACGATGACCTTGCGAAGGAAATAAATCTGGCCTCCGGATCGGGCACCGCCGGCAGAAATCATCTCTGCGGCTTAAACGCCGGGGCGGATAATGACATTCAGTTTCTCGATGTCTTTCTGCGCATAGATCGGCTGGCCCTTCGGACCAAAACGAACAGGCGTCAAATGTGCGGCAAGATAGGCACGCACTTCCGCGCTCGTGTTTAAACGCACGCGCGGCTCATCATCGGTCCTTTTATCCGGAGGTGCCGGATGCGTATGGCGTATCGGGCTGGTTTTTTTCGTCAATGTGGGCATGGTGTTTAATTCCGTCATGGCGCATTCAGGACGCTCAACACAACTAATCTTATTGCATCGCTGCGCAAAGACAATCGAAAAGCCCGCCTCAATAATGATGTCTGAGTTGCGCGATCCAGAGCGCGTCGCCCGCGACTTTATACACGATGCGATGCTCGCCGTTGATGCGGCGAGACCAATAACCCGCGAACACGTGTCTGAGCGGTTCAGGTTTGCCGATGCCTTCGAACGGTGAACGGGCGATTTCTTTGAGCAGCGAATTGATCCGCCGGACCATCGCTTTATCGGTGCTTTGCCAGAACAAATAATCTTCCCAGGCTTGAGGCGCGAAGACGAGGTTCATTCAACGAGTTTCCTCGTTTTTCCTTTCCCCGATTCCAGGCTTTTGACCGCGGCCAGGAGCCGTTTTGCGTTGGCGGGACTGCGCAACAGAAAGGCAGTCTCCTCCATGGACTTAAAATCGTCGAGACTGAGCATGACGACGGCGCGTTCGCCATTGCGGGTAATCACAACCGGCTCATGATCGTCACAAACCTGGTCCATGATGCCGGCAAGCCTCCGTCGGACAGTAGAATAATTGATCGCATTCATAATGGAATTGTACAAGATCGCGTACACGTTTCCAGACAAAATGTCTTCCTTTCACCCCGGTAAAATAACTCAATTTTTATGCGTGAAAGCTCACGCCCAGACGGAGTATAGTACAGCACTATTGACGGGCGGCGTAAACTCCGCACTTATTTTTTAATCACAACCTTTTCTGCGAGCATCGTTCATGCGTGTTGTTCAAACACTGGTTTCTCTGGCGGCGCTTCTCTCGGGGCCGCTGTGCGCCTCCGAAATTACCTTCAACTTCGAAACCGGCGATCTGCGCGGCTGGACCGCCACCGGCGATGCCTTCAAATCTCAACCCACCGAAGGCGACAACGCGAAGCTGCGCAACAGGGCGGCTAATCCCGAAGGAAAATATTGGATCGGCACTTATGAAAACTGCCCCAAGGGCGGCACCCCCGGCACTGAACAAACCGACACACCCACCGGCACGCTGACCTCCGATCTCTTCAAGCTCGAAAAGCCCTGGATTTCGTTTCTGATCGGCGGTGGGAACTTGCCGCAGAAAGAATACGCCGCGATTCAACTCGCCGACGGCAAAGAGATTTTCCGCGCGTCGGGACAGAACTCCGAAGCCATGCACCGCGTCGCGTTCGACGCGACGAAATTCGTCGGACAGGAGATTCGCATTCAACTCGTCGACAAGGAATCGGGCCCGTGGGGGCACATTAATTTCGACGATTTCAAACAGAGCGGCGAGCGCCCGGCGGACACGCCAGCCCCCGCCGCATTGGCAGCCCCGCTGCCGCCCGACACGCGCGCCAACGGCCTCTCGCCCGCCGACGCCGTCAAAGCCATGACGGTGCCCGAAGGCTTCACCGTGAAACTCGTCGCGTCCGAACCGGAAATTCACCAGCCGGTCGCGTTCTGCTTCGACGAGCGCGGGAGGCTCTGGCTGCTGGAATGCTACGAATACCCGAAGGGCCAGCCCGTCGGCAAGAAGGGCAAAGATCGCATCCTGATTTTGGAAGACACGACCGGCTCCGGCAAGGCCGACAAGATCACCGTCTTTTACGAAGGCTTGAATCTCGCGACGGGACTCGAAGTCGGCTACGGCGGCGTCTTCGTCGGCGCGGCCCCAAACCTGCTCTTCATCCCCGACCGCAACCACGACGACATTC
>JANYDP010000589.1 GCA_025363535.1 Verrucomicrobiota bacterium
CAGCACCGGCCCGAACTGCGGATCGAGGCTGCTGCCAAGAATCAGTTCATAACCTTGCATTGAAACCATCGGCTGCACCGTCACGCCGAGAAAGTGTGCCGCCCCGACTTTTTCGCTGACCGTGTCGGCAATGCTTTTCCACGCTTTGTGCACCGCCGCCGCCGTGCGCAGATTCAACTGCACGCCGCCCACATCGGTTTTGTGCGTGATCGTCTCGGAGAATAATTTCAGCACGACCGGATAACCGATTTTATCCGCAAGCTTCACGGCCTCGTCTTCACTGCGGGCGACGTGCGTTTCCACCGTGGGGATGCGGTAAGCACTGAGCAGTTGCTTGGATTCATATTCGGTCAAAATCGTGCGGCCCGCCTGACGCACTTTCTGGATGATCGCTTCCGCCGTGACGCGCGCCGTGTTTGCGCCGTCGCCTTCGTCCGCCAACGCCGGCGTTTCATAAAGCTCCTTCAGATTCTGGCTGTAGCGCCACATGTAATGAAACGCCCGCGCGGCGCGGTCAGGATATTTGAACGTGGGAATTTTCGCTTCATTCAGAATGTCCTCGCCCTTTTCCACTTCGCCCGCGCCCATCCAGCTCGCGATGATCGGCTTTCCTTCAAGATGCGAAAACGGTTTCAACTCCTCCGCCGTGGCGGTCGGATCGGTCATCGCCTGGGGCGTGAGAATGACGAGCAATCCATCGGTGTTCGCATCTTTCACAACAATGTCCACCGCCTTCGCATAAAGTTCTGGCCCGGCGTCGCCGATGATGTCCACCGGATTGTTGTGGCTCCACGTCGGCGGCAGAATCTGGTTGAGGGCCGCCATCGTCTCCGGCGTCAGCTCCGCCAGTTGCGCGCCGCTGGTGATCAACGCATCCGCAGCCAGCACGCCCGGGCCGCCCGCATTGGTCACAATCGTCAGGCGCGGACCTCGCGGGCGCGGCTGCTTGGCCAGCACCTCCGCCATGTCGAACAATTCCGAGATCGTGTCCACGCGCAAAACCCCGGCGCGTGCAAACGCCGCCTGCAACACTTCGTCGCTGCCCGTCAGCGAACCCGTGTGCGACGCCGCCGCCTTGGCCGCCGCCGCCGTGCGCCCCGGTTTGATGACAATGATCGGTTTGGTCAACGCCACCTCGCGCGCCGCCGACAGGAATGCCCGCGCGTCACCGATGGTCTCCATGTACATCACGATGCTCTTGGTGTACGGATCATCACCGAGGTGATAGATCAGGTCGCCCCAGCCCACGTCGAGCATCGAGCCGAGCGAAACGAACGCGCTGAAGCCGACCTTCTCCCGCAGGCTCCAGTCGAGAATCGCCGTGCACAACGCGCCGCTCTGGCTGATGAACGCCACGTTGCCCGGATGCGCCATCCCCGCCGCAAACGTGGCGTTGAATTTCGCACGCGGCGACATCACGCCCAGACAGTTCGGCCCGACAATGCGCAGGTCACCTTTGCGCGCCTCGGCGATCACCTCCCGTTCGAGCGCCGCACCGACCGCGCCGATTTCCTTGAACCCGGCGGAAATGATGATGGCACCGCGCACGCCCGCCACGACACATTCCCTGATGATGCCCGGCACCGTTTTTGGCGGCGTGATGATGACGGCGAGATCGGGTTTTTCCGGCAGCGCGGCGACGTTCGGATACGCTTTCAATCCGAGGATCGAATCCTGAATCGGGTTGACCGGAAACATTTTTCCCGCAAAGCCGCCGGTGACAAGATTGGCCAGGACAGTGCGACCGACGCTGCGCTTGCGTTCAGTGGCCCCAATGACCGCGACGACGCGCGGGGAAAAGATGGGATCCAGCGGACGCGCGGACGCGCGCAAAACGTCGTGGGCCGTTTCGTGAAAACCTTTTGGGGCGGCGTGCTGGGACATAATTTCTGGCTGCTGGCTCGGGCCGACTACGGTGCAACACCGGGTTGTCACCGTGACCGCCGGTTGAAGCCAGCGCCCGCACTTTAGCAATTCACACCGGCCCGGACTCCACGCCGGTTGGCAAACCCTGCTCCAAACTTGCAGCGAAAAGCGCCCGGGAAAGCTTTAACGGCTCACCAGCGGCGCGGTCAACTCGACCAGCGTTCCCCGCGCCGACGCCGGACCGATGGAAAAATTTCCGCCGACATCGGCCATGCGCTTGCGCAGGTTGCGTAAGCCGTTCCGGCCGCTTTTCTCCGGCTGCCCGGCCAGACCGCACCCATCATCCTCGACCTGCAAAGTGAACGTGGCCGGTTCCAGCCGCAGGCGGATGCTGACGGACGAGGCCTGTGCGTGCTTGACGACGTTGTTCACAGATTCCTTGAACGCGAGGAACACATTGTGGCGCACTTCGGGCGCGATGTCCGCGACGGGCAATTGTGCGGGCACCTCGAAGCGGTGGCGGATGCCAGCCAGCTCCAGATATTCCTGGGCATACTTGCAGGCGTAATTGACCAGGCTTTCGAGCGTGTCGTTGGACGGGTTGATCGCCCAGACGATTTCGTCGAGGGCGTGCGTGGTCTCGCGAGCCGTGGAACAAATTTGCTGCGCGTGCGAGGCCACTTCCTCCGGGAGATTTTTGTCGGCCTCGGCCAGTTCACCCAGCAACGAAACCTGCGTGAGGTTCGCGCCGAGCTGGTCGTGCAA
>JANYDP010000072.1 GCA_025363535.1 Verrucomicrobiota bacterium
GTCGCGCGTTGGGCTGGTGAACGTCTGCGGCGAGACGTTGAGCACGCGGTTGTAGAGCACGTTCAGGATGTCCATGCAGGACAATCCGCCGCCGGTGTGGCCCGCGCCGGCGTTGACGATGAGCCGCAACATCGCACGGCGCAGCGAGACAGCTTTCAATTGAAGTTCGTGGTCGGTCATGGAAAATAAATTTTAACCACGAAACACACCAAAAGGAATTCGGGAAATTTCCGTTCGCGTGATTCGCGGCGCGGCGCAGCGCATTTGATTGCCTGAAGGGCAACAGGAATACAGCCCAGGGTTGTTGGCGCGCAGCGCGAACTACCCTGGGTCAACGACCAAGAATGTTTCGCGCCCTGAAGGGGCGCAAGAGCCGTGGATGGTGTGACCGGTTCTCGCACCCCTTCAGGGTGCAATGATTTTTTGGGGACGCATACCCAGGGTAGCGCTCCGCGCAACCCTGGGCTGTATTCCATCAGCCCTTCAGGCTGAAAAGCCGGGCCAGCCGCCGCGCGGCGCAGCGCGATGGTTTTCAGTTGGAGTTCGTGATCGGTCATGACGTTATGCGTTGGCAAAAGCCCCAACAGGATCAAAGCCAAATCGTAGAAATGCTTCCCGGCGCAAAAGCCCTTTTAGGAGTCGTGATTGGTGAGCAAGGTCATGTGCTACGGGATGTGCGGCAACCAATCCGGCAGAATGGGTGAATAGGTTTCCCTCGTTCACAGCATGGGGAGCGCCCTCAGTTCCATCGTAAATGTGGTGAATGTGCCATCCTTCGCATCCGCACTTTGGACGGATTCCGCCGGCGGCAAGAAACGCCATTATCGCCGGGCCATTGCTTCGGGTGTCAGGATCATGTATGCCAAGCCGCCGGAGACGCTCGGCAACATCTTGAGGATACTGATGTGGTCGCAACCCGTCTCCGCGCGTGCATCCCGGCCAGAGCAACGCACCGACCTGCGGCCACTCAAAGAAACGCTCTGGTTCAGCGCAGCTTCCCATTATGGCCGACCATTGAGTCAAAGGAGTAAACTCTGGTTTAGTAAGCTGTTGAAGCCAGTGTGGCCAAGGTTCTGTGCTCAAGAAGTAAAGGCGATGAGAAGAACCTGGGTGGATGACCGCACCATTTCCGCCAACCTCCGCGAGATATGCCTCTGCTCGCTCGCGAAATGATACTGCGAGACCAGGTTGATCGAGTGTGCCAGCAGGGGACACTTTTGTAACAGAGGAGATTTCCAGCGGAATTCGCTCTCCAGTATGCGAATTTAGTAGAACCAGTGCCGTCGCACACTGAACAAAATCAAATTCAGGCTCATCTGGGCATGAATAGACGCGATGCCGCAGGGCGGCATCCCAGCTTATGCCTGCTCGCACGGTAACAAGTTGTCGATGCTGTAGATTCGGCTTCATTTTGACGTCCCCGAAACATGGTGGCCATCCTCCGTCTGGCTTCGAGGCTGCACAATTCCCAACTCATTACGCCGCTCTACAAGAGAAGATATCCAAGCTCTAAAGCCTGCCGGAAAGACCGAAAGGTTGCCAGACAGGGCTTCAGTTACTTTCAAAACCATGTCCTCGGCAGATGATGAACAATCACCAGCAGTGGTGATTAGCTGGAAATCTGCGACGTATTTGAGTCCATATTCGTGGTGGAGCAGCTTGTGATGCTTCCGCGCCAATGCATAAATATGACTTTGAGAGTTTTCCTTCACGAATTCTTGTGTCGGGACGTCTGCGTCTCGAAGCAGCATTCCGAACGGCCCAAAACTCACACCATTTTCATCCCTCTTAAATACGTCCGCTCTGTTCCACCGATACTTTTGCAAGGCAGATCGAATCCGTTCTATGTTTAGCTCGTTGTTCATGGTTGCGACACTCGAATTTCATTGGTGCCTGCAAACTTCCCACCCGAAATAATTCCCGAATGCCTCGGCCAGAATTTCCGCCGAGTGTGATTGCGTCATGACGACGTGATGTTCAAAACCTTTTTCGCAGACGTGGCGCAAAACTTTTTGCAGGTTCGGCACTTTGGCCACAGCGCGGTTGCCGAAAGTTTTGAGTTCGTCGTTCGTGAGTTCGCCTTCGCCGACGTAGCAGCGGATTTTGCCCTCGGTATCGGCGGTGGTGATGCGGCCGTAGGTCAGCGGGCCGGCGGGCGTGCGACCGTCGAGCGCGCCGTAGGTGTTTTCCACGCCGAGAATGCTGCCGAGGATCGGCGCGGTGGAAATTTTGATGTCGGGCAAAAATGATTTCGCCCAGTTGCCGCAATGGAAGAGGACGCACTTGTCGTCATCGTCCGCGTAATTGTTGTTCCAGTCCACGAGCGCGGCGGGGGTGCAACCGGCAAGCTGCATCGCGTGCATCGTCAGCACGCCGGTGACATCCACTTCGCAGGCGCTCGGCATGAACTTCTCGCTCATCATGCTCATCAACGTGCAGACGTTGCAGCCGTAATTTTCCTGCACGCTCGTCCAGCATTGGATGGCAGTGGCATCGAGATGATTCGCGTCCATCCACTCGGTCAGCACCACGCCCATCTTGGCCATCTGCACGAGCTTTTCGTTCGGCACGCCGGGCGCGGGGGCGTAGCCGGTGATTTCCTTGAGCTTGGCTTTCACCGCAGCGGCTTGCGCGTCGAGTTTGTTGGCTTTGCCGATGATTTCAGAAAGATCAACGGTCGTCACACTGATGCCGTGACGCTCGAGAATTTTTTCCGAGTAACGAACCGTGTTGAACGCGCCCGGCCTCGCGCCGACCGCGCCGAGTCGCACGCCGAGAACGCCATTCACGACACGGCACACGCCGAGAAACTGCTGCAAATCTTTTTCAAAGCCCGTCGAGGTCGGATGCGAAACGTGTTTGCTCGTCAGCGAAAACTTGATGCCAGCCTGCACGAGATTGTTCGTCACGGAAATTTTTCCGCAGAACGCGTCGCGGCGGCGCGCGGGGGAAAGCTGCTTGAGGTCGTCGGGATAGCCTTGAATCAAAACCGGCACGTTCAATTTCGCCATCTTCAGTGTGTCAGCCACGCCTTTTTCGTCGCCGAAGTTCGGCAGGCAGACGAGCACGCCGTCAATTTCCCCGGCGTGCTTGCGAAAGAGTTCGGCGCACTTGCGCGCGTCGGCGTGCGTCTCCACGCCGCCGAGCTTGGAATCAGTTTCACCAAGCTGGATGGCCTTGATTCCAAACTTGGCGAAGACCTTCGCCAGGTCGGCGCGGGCTTCGGTGACAAGCTGGTCGGGAAAAAAGTCACGGTTGCCGTAGATCACGCCGAGCGTCGGCGATTTCAGAGTGACGGTTTTCATGTGAAGATATTGTTGAAGAAATTGCGCGCGGGTTCAACTTAATGCGCAGCCGGAGAATTGGTCGAAGCTGCGGCGGGTTTCATTTTCTTGGGCGAGGACACACCCTGTGCCGAAAGGTAGTTGTTAATTTTCCCCTTGTAGCGATTGAAGATCGCGGACTTCTCGTCGGAGCTGCCGCCGTCCATCGCTTCCTCGCGGGCGTCTTTCAACAACTCCAGCACACGCTGCTTGTTTGGCTCGGACATGTTCGGATACTCGTTAAGATAACCCGTGTAGGTGAACTGGACTTTGCCGTAGGTCATCTTGTCTTTGACCTTCTCCACCTGTTCGGGCGTGAGTTCGGCGGAGAGGGCGGTGAGAAATTTTTCATGCACCGTCTTGACCGACGCCTTGAATTGATCGGCTGCCGCGCCTTTGGCAGCTTTGCGTTTGGCATCGTTGGCGTCATGCCAGTCGCGCAGCGTGCGATACTGCGCGGTTAGAACATCGTGAACTGAGTTTGTCTTGGCGGGCTCTTTCAACTCCAGCACCGCGAGAATATCCGCGACCCGTTTCTCGATGGCCTGAGTGTAGGCGGCTTCGATTTCTTCAGGCGACTTGGCCGGCGCGGTTTCGTTGGTCTGGGCGGCGGAAAGGGCCAGGTTGCCGGCAACCAGCGAGAACACGACGATGAGGCTGCCAAGGCGGGGAAGGTTGATGTTCATTTAGATAAATTCGTTCGTCACTGGAAAGAAATGGCGCGGTAAAATCGTTGCTGCGACGCCGGCAGGCCGGGCGGCGAAAATAATTGGGCGGATGCCGTCGCGGTCAGGTTTGTCCAGGTGTTCCAGGTGGACATATCGTCCGAATATTGAATGAGAAAGTAGAAGCCCGGCTCGCCGGTGAACTGCAACTGTGCGGTGGCGTTGGTCAGGGACAGGCCCAACTGTGAAGACGGACGCGCGCTGACATGCACACCGATGGTGTTCGTCATCGTGCCGCCTTGAGTATCGCTGACGGAAAATTTGAAGCTGCCCAGACCATAAAAGCCTGCCGTGGGCGTGAAGCGCGCACTCTTCCCGCCGGGGAGCAAACTGATGGTGCCGTTCGTCGGATTGGAAACCACGTAGGTCGGCGAGGCGTTCGTGAAACCGCGCGTAAGCTGCGTCAGATCCAAATCCACGCTTGCGTTGCGGGTGCAGTCAATGTGGCTGGTGGCAAGCCAATTCAAATAATCTTCCAGATTCGTGTATTCGTCTCCATCGGGATCGCCGTTGCTGTCGGAGAAATCGCCGACTGTAGAATTAGGATTCAGCCCCTTGGCCAGCTCCCACCAGTCGGGCAGGCCGTCATGATCGCTGTCCCAGCCGACGGGGCGCTGAATGGCAGGATAATTTTCCCAGCCGCCAACGTCGTCCTGGGAATTCGGCAATCCGGGTGATCCGCCATACGGCCCGGTGCCGGTATAGGTGTAAGTGCCGTCCAGCGTCTCACGAATGACGCGGGCATCGTGATCGTCAATCAGCGGCTGATTACAGCCCACGTCGGACAACACAAGCTTGTAGGCGTTCGTGGCGGTATCGAGCGTGGCATACGACGGAAAGAACGGCGCGCCGACCCAGACGGGATAATTCGTAGGCACGGTGCCAGTGCCGTTCGACGCCGTGCGACCAACGGATTGGTTCGACAAACCGAATCGCCCGGGCATGACGTTGTTGGTGAAATAATATTGCTGCGTGCCGGGGAAATTGTCGTACTGCGCATTGAGCGCATAATAAAAGGAGGTGGCCGCGCCGGGCTTGTAATAGTTGGCGACGAAGTTGACCTCGTGTGCACCACCGTCGGTCGTGCGATGACCCCAGTTGTAAATGACGTTGTTGAAAATATCCAAGCGCCCCGCAAAGTTCGCCGCCGCGTCCAGACCACCCGCCATGCTCCAGTTACGGCCTTCGTTATGCGCGAGCAGGTTGTGATGCAGGCTCGCGATGTCGCCGCCCACACTCGCCGCGTAGCCGTGCGCGGTGCCCGCCGGATAATTCTGATGCCCGGCGATATTGAGCGCCTCGGAAATCAGCGACCGCTGGAACGTGACGTTCTTGGAGGTGCGCGTGCTCAATTCTTCGTCAATGCCCCAACTGATTGAGACGTGATCCATGATGCAATGGTCGCTGCCGCTCAGGCCGGAACCGTTCAGCGTGGTGCCGGAAATATTTCCGGGCCGGGAACGCATGTTGCGCATGATGAGATCGCGGCCACCGCTGACACCGAGCTGATACTTGCGCGTGCAAATGCCTTTGCCCGGTGCCGTCTGCCCGGCCAGCGTGACGTAGGGATTGAACTGGCTGATGATCAAATCCGATTCGAGCGTGATGAGGCCGGAGACGGCGAAGACCACGGTGCGCGGGCCGTAGTTCGTGTTCGTCAAAGCCTCGCGCAAGCTGCCCGGCCCGCTGTCGTTGAGGTTCGTGACCTCCACCACCACGCCCCCGCGACCGCCGCGCGCAAATCGTCCGTAGCCTTCCGCGCCCGGAAACGCGAGATGACGCGGGCGAAACATCCACGTCGTTCCTTTGGTGGCATTGCCCACCGAGTCAATTTCATCCACGCGCCAGTAATACGTCAGCAAACTTTTCAAACCCGCGACGGTATAGTTCGTGCCGACCTGATTTGTTTTGAATTCGGAAGAAACGACCGTCGCATTTTTCACCGCGAAAAAATTCGTGCCGAAATAAACCGCGTGCGACACCGCGTTGCTCGCCGTGGCGGTGAACCAACTTAACGTCGCGCCGCCCGTGTCGGCGTTGACGTGCTCGTCGCCGTCCGCCGGCGAAGGCGTGTTGGCGATGCGCGTGGAGTTGGGCGTGTCAATCTCGAAGCCATTGATCATCGGGTCTTTGATCGTCACCGAGCCGACGGTGTTTGTCTCCGCCGCAAAAACAATGGTCGTCACGTCGTTCGTGCTGGCGACATCGAATTCAAGATACGCCGTCGGTGCCGCCGCATTGTTCACCGCGCGAATCGTCGGCTGAAGATTATCCACCACCTGCGTGCCGTTGAGAAAAACATCCAGCGGCCCCAGCGTGCCGGCGACGAGCGCATCCCAGTGATTGTGATACGTGAGCAACGTGTGGTGGCCGGGGAAAAGTCCAGTGATGGTCATCTGAATTTGCCCGCCCGTTGCCAGCGTCGCCGGCGCAACGGTGAGGCCGTCAGAAACCAGTTTCGCCGAACCTTGCGCGCCGGTCTGATACCAGTTGCTCAACAGGCCGGTGCCGCCCCGGCTTTGTGAAACCGCCGTCTGCGAAAAACTCACCGTGACCGTCTCATTGGAAAGCGTGGTGAAAGTCTTGCTGGCAGCATTCGTGCCGGTCGTCGCGCCGCCGGTCGTGTCCTGGCTCCATTTCGTGTAGCCCACCTCCGTGACGGTATCGAGATTCTTGGTGTCGCGATTGATGTCCACTTTGAGTTCGCCAGCGGACACAAAACCGGACGTCAACATCAACCAGCCGAGCCAATAAATTTTCCGGTGAAACGCATTCATGACAACGCCGCAGCATAACACGAACGCGATGTTTCTGGTTTTGAATTTCTGCGAAATACCATGAGAAAACTGCGGCGTGGCAAAGGCATCTCTCCTGTGATTCTTTACGTTCTCTGCGGTTAATTCCTCGGCAGCCACACGCTCATCTCGGCAGCCCCGCGATTTTGCCACACGGCATACGGAATAAATTTTACCAAGTTCGTCTGGAATTTTTCCGGCTGGACTTCGCGGTAAAGTTTACCGTTCCATCCCTCCCCTGCCCGCGTCAAAACTTTTCCATCCAGCACCACGACGCCGCCAAGCAAACGTCCGTCGAACCGGGGACGCAAATCCATGTCGCTCGGGATCTTCACATCAGAAATTTTTACGCCCTTCGGCAAGTCCGGCGATTCGAGGCAATACACCACCGGCCCGCGCTGGAACGCGACTTGATTCAACGTTTCCTCTACCAACGGATTTGCTTCCATCACACGCACCGGCATCGGCAAATCTAAATCCACAAAATCGCCGGCCTGCCAGACGCGGCGGATTTCAAAATACTTCGGCGCACCGGTCTCCGGCCTGGCGAGTTCCGGTTGATTGTTCACACTCACGAAAAAAACTTTCCCCCACCCGGGAATCCGCAGCCTCAGCGCGAATTCTTTTTTGCCGCACTCCAAAATTTTCATCCGCACCCGCCCGCTCCACGGATACTCGGTTTCCTGCGACAACTTTATTTTCTCACCGGCCAATTCCGTTTCCAGCAAACTGCCCCCGTAAAGATTCAACCAAATCGCATCCGTTGATTTTGCGTAGGCGTAGCCGGCCGATTCCGCAATCGTCCGCACGAGATTCGGCGGACAGCAAAACGAACCCACGAACGGCACGCGCGTCCGCGACCAGCGCAGCTCCGTCGGCAGCGGATCGGTCACGCGCAGCGGATTCGTGTAGAAATAATTCGTTCCGTCCAGCGCGCCGCCGGACGGAATCGCGTTGTAAAATTCCAGCTCCACCACGTCCATGAACTTCGCCTCGCCGGTCGCGAGAAACATCCGCCAGTTCCAGAGCGCGTTGCCGATGTTCGCGCACGTCTCGTTATGCGCGGTCGTGTTCGGCAGTTGATAATTCCGGCCGTAGGATTGATGAACCTTGGTGATGCCCGACTGGTAGCTCGCCGCGTCCGGCGATGCACCGTCATACAGCGCGCCGCAGCCGCCGGTGACATACATTTTTTTTGCCACCACATTCGTCCAGATTTGTGCGAGCGGCTTCCACAGATTCGTGTCGCCGGTTTCCAGAAACAAATCCGCCGCGCCGGCATAAAGATAATTCGCCCGCACCGCGTGGCCTTCCGCTTCGGTCTGTTTGCCGAATTGAATCCGATCCTGATTATCCGGCGTGCCGTCCTTCACCAAGTCGCGCATCGCGAGAAGTTTTTTTCCCAGCTCCAGATAACGCGGCTCACCGGTGACGCGATACAGATCCATGATGCCCATGTAATGCGCCGGACACATGTCATGCAGCGCCAGTTCCGGCGTCGGCGTTTTGAAAACGTCACCGAGGCAGTCCGCCGCCTTGCGCGCGATGGTGAGAAAATTCGTCTTGCCCGTGATGCGATAATGCACGCTCGCCGCCGTGAGCAATTGGCCCATGTTATAGACCTCCCAGTTGTTGCGGTCGCTGAACGGCGCGATGTGTGAGTTTGTTTCCTGCATCCGCCATTGCACCCAGGTGTCAATGTAGCCGTTGGTGCGCTGCGCTTGCGCGATGACGGCAATGATGTCGTCCAAAGTTTTTTGCAACGCCGCATCGTTCGTCACCGCCAGCGTCGCGCCCGCGCCTTCGAGAAATTTGTAAAAATCCCCGTCGTTGAAATTCGCTCCGCGCACGCGTCCGTCATTCTGCAAGCCGGCGACGATTTCAAAGTTGCGGAGGAACTGCGTGTAATTCGTCCCCGTCATCAGCCGCGCCATGCTGGGAATCATCTGCGTGCGGCAAAGCTCAAAGCGGTCGAAAAAGAAACCGTCTGTCCAACGCACTTCTGACAACGGCAGCGGCTCGACCTTGGCGAACGGACTGGCATTCGCCATCAGCGTGAAAAGGAAAATGACGAATGACGAATGACGAATGACGAAACGGAAAAATGTTTTTCGTTGTCCTTTGCGGTTCACAAAATTATTTGGTTCCCAGATTCGCATCGCGCTTTTCTAACTTGGTGGACTGAGGCACCAGTCCTAAAATCACAAAGCTGCCCTTGCCCATCAATTCAAGTTTGTTCCGCCCGGCCTCGTAACGGTATGCGTGAATTTCCACCACGGGACAATTTTCTACCGTCGCCGCATTTTGCAGCAATACCTCCACGCCACCGCGGTCGTCTGCCTGCGCCGCAAATTCCAATTTCGGGACCGGCAACCACAACTCCCGCACATCGTTGAAATAGCCCACCAAGACCTGTACCGGCTCAGATGTTTCAAATTCAACCGGCTCGTAATGTTGCTTCTCCGCCACTTTGTGAAAAATGCGTATTCCAGTCAGTCCATTCAATTCTGGCGCGATTCCGTTGATGATGTATTCTAAATCAGCAAACGGACGCGCGCCGCGCTTTACTTCATAAATTTCCGCATTAGTGCTAATAAGTCTGAACTGCGCGCTGGGCCACGGCTTGATGTTGGAATAGCTTGTGGCGGGGTCATTTGGATTTTTTTTTAACTCTTCGAGCTTTGCGTGAAACTCTTGCCACTCGTTGTAGTAGAGTGGAATCAAATGCGACCATAAATAATTGGTGCCGACCCCGTTTTTTCCACCGGGCACGGGAATTTTCCTTTGTGAAGTCTGCATGGAGTTCGCGAAGTGATAGACTGGTTCAGCGAAATTAGCCAGTTTTTGAAAATCAATATAGGATACCAAGAGACACTCATCAGCTGCCTTCATGTCTTGTATGTCATGGCTGTAATTGTAGCGCAGCACGAATTTCGCAGCTATAACCTTGGCATCGTAGAAGTTATTCATGTGATAAATACATTCGACATCATTGCGCAGCCTCGCGAACTCCTGACGATTGGTTGTTACCAATGAACTGGCTTCAAACATATCTTCAAGTGCCAGATTTGCGCGTTGACGCGCCGATCCCATATAATTCGTCGGAAACGACCAGCCAAAAACTGAATCCGGCGTTTCACCAACGTGCGGCTCGTGCTTCCATTCTTTCTCGACGTATTCCTGCAACCGTTCACCCGGCGGCGCTTGCGAGAGCCACAAATCTTCAATCGCACCGTATTTGTTTGGATTCACCAATTGGTCGAGTGTCATGCCGAGCGACAGCGTTTGCCGATTTCCTTCCGTGATTCCGAAGCGGCGGATCAAGCGCGGCGCGACTTCGCCCATGTTGTTGTAGGCGTCGAGAATTTTTTCCGCCGCGTTCGTATTGCCGAATTTTTCCGCGAGACGCCCGATCCAGTAGGCGCGGTCTTCATTCGTGTTCACGTCGGGATTCCACGCGTAGCGCGCCCACGCCTCGAACCAGATCCAGTCGCGTTCCCATTGCAATAGTGGCGCAGGCGTCTCGCCTGTCTTCGTCTCCACGATGTCCGGCGCATACGGCCAGTTCCAATACGACAGCGGATAAAGATGAATCCCGCTCGCGTCCAGCCGGTCGCGCGCGGCGAGCACGGACTTGCGGATGAACTCCGTGTCGCCGTAGCGGAACGGTTCGAGATTCGAGAGGATGTGGACGTTCACGAGATGCGGGCCGAGCTTCGCCATCGCCTGGTGCGTGGCCTGGCCTTTGCCGCGCGGTTCCCACGTCGTGAGCGATTCGCCGTTGTATTTCGTCTCCGTGAACAGATTGGAATAGACCGTGAAGCACGCGGGCATGATTTTCTCCGGATCCATCGCGTGCGTGCGGATGACCACGGGCGGCTGTTCCTTCAACCCGGCGGCCTTCATGCCGTCGAGCATGCCGGGCAAAATCGTGTTCGTCGCCCAGTTGACTTGATTTTCCGTTTCGCGCAACGCCTCGCCGAGACAGACCATCAGGCCGACGTTCGGAAATTCCTTCACAAATTCCGCGATGGATTTGCGCGTGTAATCGGACGCGAGCGGCGTGGGCGCGGCAAGCTGCGTGGAGACGCCGTGTTTTTCCGCGAGCGGTTTCGGCAGGAAAATGTTGTAAAACATCTGCACGAGCCAGATGCCGCGCTTGTCGCACTCCGTCGCGAGCCAGTGGAACTGCTCCTGATTTTTGGTGAACACGTCGTCCGGCACCTCCACCGCTTCGGGATAATCCTTCAGCCGCACCAGCGACGCGAACGGATGCCCGTTCCACAGGTAAAGCGTGTTCATGCGGTTCGCGCAGAGAAAATCCAGATACTCCGTCCACAATTTTTTGTCGTAGAACCACGGGAACAATTCCGGCGTGTAGGGATATTCATAGACCTTCCGCCCCGGAAGGAGAGAAGTCTTCTGCATCGCGACGCAGGTGCCGCGCAGTTTCATCACAGGCCGATCAAAAACGTCTAACCCTTCCGGTAACTTTCCCGCCGCTTGGATTCGCTTCGCCAATTCCAAACAGCCATACAACACTCCTGAATCATCATTTCCCATGACCTGCAAATTGTTACCATCCATCCTTTGCCCGACTTTGAACGACTCGCGTT
The DNA here is from genome assembly GCA_025363535.1 of Verrucomicrobiota bacterium. Classification (GTDB taxonomy): domain Bacteria; phylum Verrucomicrobiota; class Verrucomicrobiia; order Limisphaerales; family CAIQOK01; genus CAIQOK01. The sequence continues at coordinate 11,460 of JANYDP010000072.1, forward strand.
CCCATCCTGACCGTAAACGCGAGACATAAATTTTCCTGCCACCATTTTTCTCCGGCATCCGGGCAGACATGATGGCGGAAAGTTTTTGCGGGTCAGAATGCACTATCGTTGTGTTCATTTTTACAGCCTTGAGCGCCTCCGCAATTTTCTCCGCTCCAAACACCACGCGCGGCGCGGCGTTGGTTGGGATGACGATGGAAACGGTTTCGGCGCGGGCAAGCGAAACAAACCTAAGCAACGCGAGCGCAACGAAGCACGCTGAAGGCGTGCGAGAAATTAGCCGGGGGTTGAGCGCAGCGATACCCCGGGTAACCGAACCGAAAAGTCTCCGCACCCTGAAGGGGTGCAAGAGCCGTGCGAAAAATCCAAACCATTCTCGCACCCCTTCAGGGTGCAATCCGTTTTGGGGACGCGAACCGGGGGTATCGCTCGCGGACTCGCTCAACCCCCGGCTAATTTCCGGCAGCCCTTCAGGCTGCAAGCGGAGCGCGACTGTGTGCGAAGCACCAGTCGCAGCGCGCACGAACAATCCAACCCGCTGCGGATGGGTCTTCGACCCTAGACGCGCTCCGTTCGCGATGTCCGCCTTTCGTGTCATTTCGTGTATTTCGTGGTTTGCCAAATCATTCCTTCACCCGCTTAATGCGAATCGCCATGTAAGGCTTGCCCGGCAGCGCGATACTGCGGCCATCTTTGTCCGCGTGAAAATAGCCGTCCTTTTTCTTGAGCGTGAACACGCCGTCCACGGGCGTCACGGTCATGTTCCAGGTGTCGAGAATTTCAGCGGTGAACTTCATGCCGTCGGCGGGTGGCATTCCCTTGCCCTGCGGCGGCTTCGGCACTTTGAATTCCCAAGTCGTCGGCGTCTGCTTACCCAGATACACGAGATAGTATTGCGACGGCACGCCGCCGTATTCCGCCTTCTGCCACTTGTCAATCGGCTCGATGCCCGCCGCTGGCGCGTCGTCCAAAACTTTTTTGAGGAACGCGAGGCGCGCGGGGCTTTGGCCTTTCAACACGCCGCCTTTTGACCACCAGAGAATCTGGTCGTCGCTCTTGTAAGTTTCGCCATGGCCGCAGTAAGTACCGGCGACCGTTGCATTCCAAAACAGGAAGACGAGTTCTTCCGCGCTCAACTGGCCCCAGCGGTTCGCGATATTGCCCTCGTATTTCACTTCGTCATACACGACCGGCTTGCGATACGCGTCGCGATAGATACCTGCGATGTTCGGGTCTTGCACCGCCGCGCCGTTCTGGATGCTCGCGTGCGTGATCCACGGGCGCGTCTGGTTGAAAAGCACCTTGCCGTTGTGGATGCCGAGCAGATGATGAAACGGGTCACTGCCGGAAACCAACTGCCCGATACGCTCCCAATCGTTCTCCGTTTTGAACTTCATGAAATCGTATTCGTTCGCGAGCGACCACCAGACGTTGCGATACGCCGCGAGCCGCGCGACGACGTA